>NZ_VLJQ01000080.1:24550-29003 GCF_007829375.1 Nocardioides sp. J9
GCGCTAGCGAGGAGCCTCGAAACCTCCGGGCCTTGGTGGCGGGCTGTGGTGGGCACAGCCCGGTGCAGCAGGGGCCACTGGTTTCGAGGCTCGGCGCTAGCGCGCCTCGCACCTCAACCAGCGGCGGTGGGCGTGCTGCACGACGCCTCGCACCTCAACCAGCGGCGTACGGCGGGGAGGGCGGTCAGGGCTGGTTGAGGAACCAGCGGTGGCCGAAGGGGTCGCGGAAGGAGGCGACGCGGCCGGCGGGCGGGGCGTCCTCGGGGCCGCGGTCGAGCTTGGTGCCCGAGGCGGTGACGCGGGCGCAGACGTCGTCGACGTCGCCGACCGTGAGGTGCAGGGTGACGGGCAGGCCGCGGTCGCCCCTGGGCGCCTCGGCGTGCAGCTCGGGCCACTCGTCGGACATCATCCAGCGCGCGCCGTTGACGGCGAGCTCGACGTGGCCGACCTTGCCGTTCGGCATCTCGATCGGGGGGAAGACCACCGCAGCGCCGAGGACGTCGCGGTACCAGTCGATCGCGGCGCGGGCGTCGGCGACGTGGAGGTACGGGACCAGCTGTGAGGCAGGCATCAGCCCATTGTGTCCCGGACTCCGGTCGTCGGCTAACCGCGCGTCCGCGTCAGGGGCGGGTGCGCGCCGGGTGCAGGGGCCGGGTCAGCGCTCGGTGAAGCAGACCAGGCAGGAGCGCGGGTCGTGCTGGATGTTGCTCGCGTGGAGGCGGTCCGCACGGCCCAGGAGGTCGTCGAGGGCGCGCTCGGAGGCGGCGATCTCGAGGATGGCCTGCTCGAGCTCCGCCGGCATCCGGGTGGCGGCGTGCTGCGGTGCGGCGTCGGCGTAGGCGATGTCGTCCGTGACTGGAATGGCGCTCATGGGTTCCCTCCCCATCCATGCCCGAGATCCTGCTGGCTCATCGAGCATTACGGCTGCGCACAGCGGCCCGCAATGGTAAGGAGGCAGGTCCGGCCGAGAGATTCGGGGTGATGGCCCGATCGGGCTAGACGGTCGGGACGACCGTCCCGGTGGGCCGGCGCCGGCCGCTGCCGGCTCAGGGGGTCACTGCAGGGCGGCGGTCAGGCGCATCACGTTGTCGACGTACCGCGCCCCGCGGGAGCGCTCGCCCCACTCGGCGAGGGTCAGCTCGGTCGACAGCGCGCGGTAGGAGTCCTGCACCTCGCGCAGCCGCTCGACGACGTTGCGGTCGGGCAGCATCAGCGACACCTCGTAGTTGAGGCCGAAGGAGCGCATGTCCATGTTGCTCGACCCGATCACTGCGACGTCGTCGTCGATCGTGAAGTGCTTGGCGTGCAGCACGAACGGCGCGGGGTAGCGGAAGATCCGCACCCCGGCCTCCAGCAGGCCGCGGTAGTACGACGCCTGGGCGTGTCCGACCATGAACTGGTCGGACACCTCGCTGACGAACAGCTCGACCTCGACCCCGCGCTCGGCGGCCGTGGTGACGGCGTAGAGCAGCGACTCGTCGGGCACGAAGTACGGCGAGGTCAGGGAGATCCGCCTCGTCGCCGCGTAGATGAGCGTCGTGAACATGCGCAGGTTGTTCTCCGCCACCAGGCCCGGGCCGCTGGGGACGACCTGGCAGGGGACGTCGAGCACCTCGTCGGGGCGGACGTCGGGCTCGCCGAGGACGGCCACCAGCTCGACGACCTCACCGGTCTCGACGTACCAGTCGGAGGCGAAGACCGCGTTGAGCCCACCGACGACCGGCCCCTCGAGGCGCACCATCAGCTCCACCCACTCGCGGCCGAGCTTGTGGTTGCGCGGGTTGTTGTAGCCGGGCTCGGTGAGGTTGAGCGAGCCGGTGAACCCGACCGCGCCGTCGACGACCAGGATCTTGCGGTGGTTGCGCAGGTCCGGGCGGCGGAACCGCCCGCGCAGCGGCTTGATCGGCAGCATCGGGTGCCACTGGATGCCGGTGCCGCGCAGCCGCTTCAGCATCCGTCGGTAGCCCTTGAGCCGGCGCGAGCCGAGGTGGTCGAAGAGCAGGCGTACGTCGACGCCGCGCTCCGTCGCGCGCACGAGGGACTGGAAGAGCGGGTCGGTCACCTCGTCCCACGCGGTGATGTAGAACTCCACGTGCACGTGGCTGCGCGCCCGGTCCACCTCGCGGGCCATCTCCTCGATGACGCCCTGGTAGTCCGGCCACAGCTGCACCTCGTTGCCGCCGGTGAGGGGGAGTGCGCCGAGGTGCCGGTTGAGGTCCGCGACCCGCGAGATCTGCGGCGGCAGCTGGGTCTGGTCGAACGACATCGGCAGCTGCTCGGCCCGCTCGCGGATCGCCGCGATCGCCCGCTTCTGCCGCGAGATCCGGCGGTTGCCCAACCGCGTGCGCCCGAAGAGCAGGAAGATCGCGAAGCCGATGATCGGCTCGACCATGATCAGCAGCAGCCACGCCATGCCCGTCGACGGCTTCCGGTTGCCGGGGATGATGCCCAACGCGACGAGCCGCAGCACCACCTCGAGCCCCAGGACGAACCAGCCGAGCGCCGACGTCGGCACGGGGAGTTCCATGGGGCGAAGGATAGGGGTGCTGCTGGGCCGGGGAGTGGAGTCCCGGGGGCCACTGGTTTCGAGGCTCGGCGCTGGGGCGCCTCGCACCTCAACCAGCGGCGGAGGGCTCGGTGCGGGCGGCTTCGCGCCTCGGCCAGCGGCAGGCGGGTGGCGCCGTACTCCCGGTGGTTGAGGTGCGACAAGCGCCGCCTGACCCGGTGGTTGAGGTGCGACGAGCGCTAGCGAGGAGCCTCGAAACCTCCGGGCCTGCGAGGCGGGCTGTGCCGGGCACAGTCCGGTGCAGCGGGCCACTGGTTTCGAGGCTCGGCGCTAGCGCGCCTCGCACCTCAACCAGCGGCGGAGGGGTCGGTGCGCGCGCCTCGCACCTCAACCAGCGGCGGATGGCTCCGTGCGCGCGCCTCGCACCTCAACCATCGGCAGGCCGCGGCGTCGTACTCCCTCCGGGGCCTGCGAGGCGGGGTGTGCCTTCAACCAGCGGCAGGTGTGATCAGAGGCGGAAGAGGCGGCGGAGGAGGCTGCCGGCGGTCGGCTGGGCGGACGACGTGGAGGCGGGGTGACCGGGGCACCACTGGTCGGCGGGGACGCCGGCCTTGACCGACGCGACGTGCTGGCCGCAGCCGGCCCAGGTGGTATTGCCGCAGGTGCGGCAACGGGTGGGGCGGCACATGGCGGGCCTCCTGGTCCTTCGTGCGGTGCTTGATGCTGAACCCCCCGGGGGGTTACGCTGGTTACCGTAACAGATCCCCCCAAGGGGGTTTCGAATCCGCGATGACCGGCAGGGGCTGCCGGTCCAGGAGGACGTCATGAAGCTCGACCCGGACGAGGTCAAGGCGATCACCACCCGCCTCAAGCGGGCGAACGGGCACCTGGCCTCGGTGATCCGGATGCTCGAGGAGGGCGCCGACTGCGAGGATGCGCTGATGCAGCTCGCGGCCGTCAACAAGGCGATCGGGCGCGGGGGCTACGCGCTCGTCGCGACCGGGCTGCAGAAGTGCCTCGTCGAGGGTGGTCCGGACAGCGTGGACGCGAAGAAGATGGAGAAGCTCTTCCTCGCCCTGGCCTGAGCACCCCGCCGGGCCGGGGGACCGGGACCCTCGCAAGCGAGGTCTCGACGCGGAAGGTGTGACCGCGGTTCCATGGGTGCACGGGAACCGGGAGGGTCCCGATGCTTGCGACCGGCCACCGGGGAGGGCAGGGAGCCGTGATCTCCGCCGGTCGCACCGGCTGCTGATGTACCCCACTTCCGGCAGCCACCCGCGTGCCCCGCTGCAGCCGTCTTGTGTCCCACACGGCTGCAGCGGGGCACCCGCGTGCTTCCCGCTGGTTGCGGGTCAGAGGGACAGGCGGTCGACGTACGCGACGACGCGGTTGAACAGCGCGGTGACCGCGGACGGCGTGGTCGTGCGCGGTGCAGGGGCCTCGGCGAGCTCGTAGAGCAGTGGCCGGGCGGCCAGCACGCCGGCGCGCTCCGCGACCGAGGCGGCGMCCCGGGCGGCGTCGCGCACCGCCACCGGGTCGACGGTCCAGATCGCCTCGAAGACGCGCTCCCGGTCGGGCACATCGGTCTGGCCGGGCAGCTCCCACGCCGCCAGGCAGGCGGTGCTGTCGGCGGCGTCGCACACGACCGACCACTCGCGCACCATCGGTGCGTCCTCGGCGAGGGTGGCGCGGATCGGACCGCTCGCCTCGTCGGCGGTGTCGGGCCAGTGGTCGGCGAAGACGATCGCGGCGCGCGCGACGCGGGAGAGCTCGGTCCAGCGCGGCGCGGACGGCTTGTAGAACGACGAGCGCTGGAAGGCGCCGAAGAGGACCGGCTGGTCGGCGACCGCGCAGCACTCGTCCTCGATCGCCCACGAGAGCGCGATCAACGTCGCCTTGCGCAGGCGGTGGGTGGCCAGGGTGGGGTGGCGGCGGCGCAGCTCGGCG
>NZ_VLJQ01000080.1:29075-39569 GCF_007829375.1 Nocardioides sp. J9
CTCCCACATCCGCAGGACCGACGTGCTCACGCCCGCCTGGTGGGCGAGGTCGCCGATGGTCAGGTCGGCTGCCTCGCCGCCGGCCGCGTCACGGGAGGCGGGGCCGGGGGCTTGCGCGTCGGCGTCGGGATGGTGCATGCTCACAGCATAAATCTAAACAAACCGTTCAACAATCTTGTGTAAGTTTCCGCAGGGCGATCAAGGGAGACCGCGATGAGCGTCACGATGAATCCCACCGGAACGACCCGCTCGGTCGCAGTCGGCGCGGTCGACCCGGCCGAGCAGCTGCGCCGTGCGGCGCAGGGGGACCAGCAGGCCTTCGCGGCCTTCTACGACGCCACCTGCCGCCAGGTCTACCGCCTGGCCCTGCTGCTCGCTCGCGACCCCGCCGACGCCGACGACCTGTGCCGCGAGGCCTACGTGCGGGCCTGGCGCGAGGCCGCTGATCACGCCGCCACCGGCCTGCCCCCGATCGCCTGGCTCCTCGGCCTGGTCCGCGAGGCCCGCGCCGACCTCGACGACGAAGCAGCCTGACGCTCCCTTCCTCGCCCTGACGGCGAGGTTGACCCGAACCCGTCCCGACCCCCACCCCGTCCGCGGGCCGGGTGGTGAGCCAGGCGGATCCGGTCAGTGCACGGTGCGGTCGATGACCTCGCGCACGCTGTCGACGGCGAAGGCGTTCCAGCGCGGGAAGCCGCGCAGCAGGTAGTGCCCCAGCGGGCCCATGTCGGTGAACTCGGCGTCCGCGACGGACGAGGCCCGGTCCACGAAGCGCTTCGTCGCACGCGCCGACGTGATCCGGTCGTGCTGCCCGTGGCCCGCGCGCAGCAGCTTGCCGGCCAGCGGCTCGACCGAGTCCTCCGGCGGCAACCACGGCGCGAGCGCGACGACGCCGCGCACGGACGGGTGGTCCGCGACCGCGACCCCCGTGCGCGCGCCCATCGAGTGCCCCAGGACGACGACCGGTACGTCGTGCTGCTCCGCGATGTCCTCCAGCGCCCAGCGCGCGTCGATCACCGGCGCCGGCGCGGAGCCGCGGCCGGAGTTCCAGCCCTTGACTCCGTAGCGCAGCAGCGCAACGCCGACCCCGTCACTGCGCACCTTGCCCGCCACGTGGCGACCGACCGCCCGCGCCCGTCGCCAGGACAGGCTGCGCCCGTCGACCGGCAGCACGCTGCGCTGCGTGCCGCCGTGCAGCACCAGCACCAGCGCCCGCGGGTCCGGCGGCAGCCACCAGTCCGTGAAGGCAGGCCGGGGCACCGCGTCGGTCCGGGCAGCGGTGTCGCTGCCGCTGCCGTGGTCGGGGTGGGAGGGGTTCACGTCAACCATCACTGGTGATTCGTTGCCGATCGGCTGGCGGATTGGTCGATGCTCATGCTGACATGACGGCGCGAGCGCGTCGCCGGTCGAGGGTGGCAAGCCTCGGGTTCCCTTCGCCGGACTCCCGGTGGTTGAGGTGCGACGAGCGCCAGCGAGGAGCCTCGAAACCTCCGGGCCTGTCGGGCGGGCTGCGGCGGTCACAGCCCGGTGCACCGGTGCCGCTGGTTTCGAGGCTCGGCCGCGGGCGGCCTCGCACCTCAACCAGCGGCGGACGGCTCGGCGCTGGGGCGCCTCGCACCTCAACCAGCGGCGGACGGCTGGGCCGTGGGCGGCCTCGCACCTCAACCAGCGGCGGTTCGGGCGGCTGCGCGCCTGACTCCCGGTGGTTGAGGTGCGACGAGCGCCAGCGAGGAGCCTCGAAACCTCCGGGCCTTCCGGCGGACTGCGGCGGGCACAGCCCGGTGCATCGGGCCACTGGTTTCGAGGCTCGGCGCTGGGGCGCCTCACGKGTCATTCGCCCGAGCGTGTCGCCTGTCGACGACGGCGCGCGGGCACTCGCGAGCTCGGCCCGCACTTGTCGTCGACGCGCCTTCGGCGCGGGCGCCACGCTGCCGCGCGCGCGGTTGGCTCCGGCAGGTGGCTGGGTCCGGGTGGCGGCAAGCCTTGGGTTCGCGTCGCCTGACTCCCGGTGGTTGAGGTGCGACGAGCGCCAGCGAGGAGCCTCGAAACCTCCGGGCCTGCATGGCGGACTGTGGTGGGGTTCAGCGGCGGAGGTCGGCGAGGGCGAGGTGGGCGGCGTGGTGGCCGGCCATGCCGTGGGCGCCGGGGCCGGGTGGGGCGGCGGCGGAGCAGAGGTAGACCCCGGGGATGCCGGTCCGGTAGGGGTTGCGGCCCGGACGAGGACCCAGCACGAGGCCGGCGGGGGCCTTGGCGCCGGTGAGGATGTCGCCGCCGCCCCAGTTGGCGTTGCCGGTGGCGAAGTCGGCGGGGCGGGTGACGTGCACGTCGAGGACGCGGTCGCGGAAGCCGGGGGCGAAGCGCTCGACCTGGGCGGTGATCGCCTCCGTCGCGTCGCCGTCGAAACCGGCCGGCACGTGGGCGTAGGCGTAGACCGGGTGGGTGTCGCCGCGGGAGCGCGACGGGTCGGCGAGGAACTGCTGGCCCAGCAGCACGAACGGGCGCTCCGGCATCCGCCCGGCCGACGTCGTGCGCTCGTTGGCGACGATCTCGTCCGGAGACCCGGCGAGGTGCACCGTGCCGGCGCGACCCACGTCCGGGTCGCGCCAGGGCACGCCGCCCTCGACGAGGAAGTCGACCTTGAAGGCGGCCGGCCCGAACCGGTGGCGCCGGTAGGACCGGCGGGTCGCGGCAGGGAGGCGGTCGCCGTACAGGCGCAGCACGGCGTCGGGGGCGAGGTTGAGCACGACGGCGTCGGCGGGCGGGAGCTGGCGCGCGGACGTGACCTCGATCCCCGTCTCGACGTGGCCGCCGAGCGCGGTGAGCTCGGCGAGCATCGCGTCGGTGAGCGCCTGCGTGCCGCCGACGACGACGGGCCAGCCGTCGCTGTGCCCGGCGGTGAGGATGCCCAGCCCGATCGCGGACGACATCACCTCGGTCAGCGGGCGCATCGAGTGCGACGCCGTCCCGAGCAGCAGCGCGCGGGCCTGGTCGGTGCGGAACGCCCCGGCGAGGCGTACGGCGGGCAGCAGGGTCGGCGCGCCGAAGCGGCCCATCAGCAGCGGGTGCCGCGGCACGTGCAGCACCGGGCCGAGGATGTCGGCGGACAGCCGGTCCCAGGCGCGCGACGTGGCGCCGAAGAGCCGGCGCCAGCGGCCCGCGTCGGGGCCGAGCCCGAAGGCGGTGGTGTCGACCGAGCGGTGCAGCAGCGCGGCCGGCTGGTCGTCGAACGGGTGCGCGCAGTCGACCTCCGGCCACGCCCACTCGAGGCCGTGCCGCTCGAGCCCGGCCAGGGCGGGGGAGCGGACCGCCATCGGGTGGAAGGCGGCGCAGTGGTCGACGAGGACGCCGTCCCCGAACGGCTGGTGGGTGCGGGCGCCGCCGCCGACGTGCTGGCTCGCCTCGAGCACGGTGACCTCGACCCCGGCGCGGGCGAGGGTCAGGGCGGCGGCGAGCCCGTTGGGCCCGCTGCCGACCACGAACGCCGTCGCCATGCTCAGTCCTGCCCCTGGCGCAGCTGGTGGTAGGCCTCGAGCGTCGAGGACCGCTCCTCGGCGTGGTCGACGATCGGCTCGGGGTACTCACCCAGCGTGGGGTCGGTCAGCTCGGGCACCCAGCGGCGGATGTACTCCCCGTCGGGGTCGAACTTCTTGCCCTGCGTGGTCGGGTTGAAGATGCGGAAGTACGGCGACGCGTCGGTGCCGGAGCCGGCCACCCACTGCCAGTTGAGCTGGTTGCTGGCGAGGTCGCCGTCGACGAGGTGGCGCATGAAGTGCCGGGCGCCGTGCTGCCACTCGACGTGCAGGTCCTTGACCAGGAAGGACGCGACGATCATCCGCACCCGGTTGTGCACCCAGCCCTCGCCGAGGAGCTGGCGCATGCCGGCGTCGACGATCGGGTAGCCGGTGCGGCCCTGCGCCCACGCCTCCAGCAGCCGGTCGCGCTCGCGACCCTCCGCCCACGGCAGGCCCTTGAGGTCGGGCTTGTAGTAGTCGCGGGCGGACTCCGGCCAGAAATGCAGCACGTGCGCGTGGAACTCGCGCCAGCTCAGCTCCTTGCGGAAGGTCGCCTCGTGCGTGCTGCGGGCGTCGAGGTCGGCCAGCATGGTGCGCGGGTGGATCGCGCCCCACCGCAGGTAGGGCGACATCCGGGAGGTCTCGTCGAGGTCGGGCCGGTCGCGGACGTCGTCGTACGGCGTGCCGCGGAACTCCTCCCACCGCTCGAGCGCCGCGGCCTCACCCGCCGGGGGCAGCTCCATGTCCCCGAGGTCCGGCTCGTCGGGCAGGTCCGCGTCCGTGCCGCGACCGGACGTGTCGACCCAGTCCACCTGCGCGGGGTCGGACTCCGCCGGCGCGCGCCAGCCGTGGTCGACCCATGCCTTGAAGAAGGGCGTGAACACCTTGTAGGGCTGGCCGGAGCCGTTGAGCAGCCGACCCGGGGCGACGGCGTACGGCGACCCGGTGCGCACCAGCGGCACGTCACCCAGCGCCTCCTCGACGCGGGCGTCGCGGGCGCTGCCGTAGGGCGCGAAGTCGGCGGAGACGTGCACCGCGGACGCCCCCACCTCGGCGACGAGCTCGGGCAGCACCTCCTCCGGCCGGCCGTGGCGCACGACCAGTCCCGGACCGTGCTCGCGCAGGGCGGCGTCGAGCGCGCGCAAGGAGCGGACCAGGAACGCGCGACGGGCCGCGCCCGCAGGCCCGAGCAACGCGTCGTCGAGCACGAACACCGGCAGCACCGGGCCGTCGGCGGCCGCGGCCAGGAGCGCCGGGTGGTCGCCCAGGCGCAGGTCGCGCCGGAACCACAGGATGCTCGGGCTCATCGGGCCATGCTGGCAGACGGCGCCATGCCGACTGCCCGGATCGCGGCTACGGTGGCGGGATGCGTTCGCCCGAGTTCTCCGAGGACCAGCTCATCGCCGGCGTCGCCGCAGCCGCGGCGGAGCTGGGCGAACCGCTGACCGCCGCGGCGTACGACGCCTGGCAGCGCGCCCACGACGACGCGGCCTCGCCGGCGCTGCTGATCCGGCGCATCGGCTCGTGGAACGAGGCCTGCGCACGGGCGGGCGTGGCGGCCAACAAGACCCGCTCGTACTCGCGGCGCTGGACCGACGACGACGTCGTGGCGATCGTGGCGTCGTACCTGCGCTCGCCGGGGGCGACCGGCTCCTACGCCGACTACTCGGAGTGGGCCAAGCAGCAGGAGGGCGCCCCGAGCGGCCCGACGCTGCGGCAGCGGTTCAGCTGGGCCGAGGTCAAGAAGCGGGCGCAGGAGCCCGGCTGACCGGCGATGCGTGACAATGACAGCATGACTGTCATTCCCAGTGACCGCCTCGCCGAGCTCGAGCCCGCCTGCGCCCTCGAGGACGCCCTCGCGTTCTTCGACACGCTCCCGGCGGTGCGCGCCGAGGAGCTGACCGGTCGCTGGCACGGCCGCGAGCTCGCGACCGGCCACCCGATGGACGGCCTGCTCGAGGCGTCCGGCTGGTACGGCAAGCAGTTCGACTCCGTCGACGAGGTGCACCCGCTGCTGTTCCGCGCGCCCAGCGGCAAGATCATCGCCGCTGACCCGCGCCGGATCCCGTTCGGCATCGTCGACAAGATCCCGGACGGTGTGGTCGCCCGCGGTCGCGCCGTGATGGGCGCCGCGCTGCCAGCGCTGCGCACCAGCAAGCACCGGGCGCGGCTGCGCAACGTGGAGTACCGCGGCGTCGTCACCGCCGGGATGAGCTACGACCACCTGCCGATCATCGACCTGTTCCGGCGGGTCGACGAGCGGACCCTGCTGGGTTGCATGGACCTGCGCGACGCGCCGCCGTACTTCTTCGTGCTGGAGCGCGACGCGGCCTGAGCCGTCCGCCGGGGTGGTCACGCCGGCGGGTACGGCGACGCCTTGAGCAGCCGCGCGAGGTGGGCTGCGTTGGCCGCCAGGGTCTTCGTGGTCGTCGCGGTCTTCTCGGGCTCGGGGTCGAGGTCCTGGTAGTCCGTGCCCTGCATCGCCTCGCCGACCCAGTAGGTCACGCCGTTGGCGGGGACGGTGAAGCCGGTGTCGGACAGCGCCTGGTAGACCTCGGCGCTGGTGTGGTGCGCGCCGTCCTCGTTGCCGACGACCGCGACCGCGCCGACCTTGCCGCAGGTCAGCATCCGGCCCTCGTCGTCGGTCTCGCTGATCTCGGCGTCGAGGCGCTCGAGCACCATCTTGCAGACCGCCGACGGCTGGCCCAGCCAGATCGGCGTGGAGATGACGACGATGTCGGCGTCCATCACCTGCTGGCGGATCTGCGGCCACGCGTCGCCGTCGCCCTCGTCGGTGCTCACGCCGAACGCGACCGGGTGGTCGACGACGCGGACGATGTCGCCGGCCACGTCGTGCTCGGCCAGCGCCTCGAGAACGCGGCGGCCGATCAGGTCGGAGCTGGAGTCGGACGGGGACTTGCGCAGCGTGCAGCAGAGCACGAGCGCGCGCAGCGGGGTGGGAGAGTCAGCCATGCGCGCGCTGTACCCGCTGGGGCGCTAGCCAGCCCGGGCACAGTCCGCCGCGTGGGCCCGGTGGTTTCGAGGCTCCTCGCTAGCGCTCGTCGCACCTCAACCACCGGGGGGCGTTCATCCACCGGGTGACAGGCGCCTTCTGCCGGTGGTTGAGGTGCGAGGCCGCCCGCGGCCGAGCCTCGAAACCTCCGGCCCTGCCTACGTGGCTGTGGCGGTCACGGTCCGCCTGACGGGCCCGGTGGTTTCGAGGCCCAACCACCGGGGGTTGTGTTCGTCGTACCTCAACCACCGGGGGGCTGCGTGTCGTGCCCTCTGCCGGTGGTTGAGGTGCGAGGCGCCCCGGCGCCGAGCCTCGAAACCTCCGGGCCTGCCTACGTGGCTGTGGCGGTCACAGTCCGCCTGTCGGGCCCGGTGGTTTCGAGGCTCCTCGCTGGCGCTCGTCGCACCTCAACCACCGGGGCTGTGCTCATCGACCGGGCGACGAGGGCGACGCCGGTCATGCCGGGATCATGTCAGTCGAGGTCCTTCTCGGCGAGCCACTCCTTGGCGATCACCTGCGGGGAGAGCTTCTCCTCGACGCTGCGGGCGTTGAGCGCGATCAGGTCCTCGGGGGTCATCGCGGCGCTGATCTCGTCGATCACCTCGGCGGCGTCGTCGTCGACGTCGTCGCTGGCGACGGGGACGACGGCGGAGGCGAGGAAGAGGCCCTTGGTGTCCTCGAGGGTGACCAGGTCGTTCTTCTGGATCGACGGGTCGGCGGTGTAGATGATGCCGATCTGGATGTCGCCGTCCTTGAGCGCCTTGACGGTCAGCGGGCCGCCGCTGTCCTCGATGGGCGTGAAGGTGACGTCGACGCCGTAGGTGTTCTTCAGGCCCTTCGGGCCGTTCGGGCGGCTCTCGGCCTCGGAGTTCGCGCCGAAGACGAGCTTGTCGGTCACCTTGGCGAGGTCCTCGATCGTGGTGATGTCCCACTTCTCGGCGAACTCGCGGGTCACGACGTAGGAGTCCTGGTCGGTGGCCGGGGACTGCTCGAGCAGCCGCAGCCCGTCGGGCAGCGCGTCGGCCAGGGCGTCGTACACCTCGTCGGGCTTGGTGGCCGTGGCGTCGGGCTGGAGGGCGAGCAGCAGCGGGCCGGTGTACTCCGGGAACAGGTCGATGGAGCCGTTCTCGATCTCGGGGAGGTAGACCTCGCGCTGGCCGATGCGGAACTGCCGGTCGACCTCGTAGTCCTCGGCCTCGAGGGCCTGGGCGTAGATCTCGGCGATGATCTCGTTGGAGTAGTAGTCCTGCGATCCGATCACGATCGTGGAGGAGCCGCCGTCGTTGCCCGAGGACAGCGGGTCGTCGGAGTCGCCGCAGGCGCTGAGGGTCAGCGCGCTGGCGGCGACGAGGGTGAGGCCGAGGCGGCCCAGGGGGAAGCGGGTCATGATCAACCTTTCGAGGGTGCGGCCCCGGCGGGACCACGGGTCAGGGTGCCGCGGTCGCGGGTGCGGCCGCGGGAGGCGCGCTGGACGGCGCCGAGGAGCAGGTCGAGGACGAGCGCGAGCGCGGCGACGAGCAGCGCACCGGCCAGCATCTGCGGGTAGTCGCGGCTCTTGAGGCCGGCGAAGAGGTAGCGGCCCAGGCCGGTGTCGGAGATGTACGCCGCCAGGGTGGCCGTGGCGACGACCTGCAGCGTGGCCGCGCGGATGCCGCCGATGAGCACGTCGGCGCCGAGGGGGAGCTCGACGCGGGTGACGATCTGCCACTCGCTGTGGCCGAGGGCGCGGGCGGCGTCGACGGCGCCGGGGTCGGCCGCCTCGATGCCGGCGTAGGCGCCGGCGAGCAGGGACGGGAAGCCGAGCGCGACCAGCGCGAGCAGCGGGGCCTCGATGCCGATGCCGAGCCACAGGCCGAGCAGGGTGAGCAGGCCCAGGGTCGGCACGGCCCGCACGGCGCCGGCGAGCGCGACCACGACGAGGCGGCCGCGGCCGGTGTGGCCGATGAGCACGCCGAGCGGGATCGCCACCACGCCGGCGATGCCGACGGCGGCGAAGGTGACCCACAGGTGCTGCAGGAGGCGGGCGTCGATGCCGGACGGACCGCCCCAGTGACTGCCGTCGAGGATCCAGGCGAGGGCGTCGCCGAAGAGGTTCATGCCGACACCTCCGCGGCGGGGCCGGCCGTGCCGGCGGTGCCGGCGGGGTTGGTGGTGCCGGCGGTGCCGGCTGGGTGGTCCCGGTCCGGCGTGGTGCGGGCGGTCCGCGCGTCGCCCCGCACCCGGCGCTGCCACGGGGTGAGCGCGCGGCCGGCGAGCACGACGGCGAGGTCGAGCAGCACGGCGAGCACCATGGTGGCGATCACGCCGGTGGCGACCTCCTCGCGGATGCCGCGCTGGAATCCGTCGGTCAGCAGGCTGCCGAGGCTGGAGATGCCCACGAGTGCGCCGATCGTGACCAGGCTGACCGTGCTGACCGCGACGACGCGGATGCCGGAGATGAGCACCGGCAGGGACAGCGGGAGGTCGATGCGCCAGAACAGGCCGCGCCGGGAGTACCCCATCGCCTCGGCCGCCTCGCGGACCCGCACGTCGACGGTGCGGAACGCGTCGGCCGCCGTACCGGCGAGGAGGGCGGTGCCGTAGACGGCCAGCGCGACGACGAGGTTGGTCTCGCTGCGCAGCGGGATCGACAGCAGGACGGGGACCACGATGAGCAGCGGCAGCGCGGGCACGGAGTAGAGCAGGCTCGCGACGCCGAGGACGACCGAGCCGACCCGCGGCCAGCGCCAGGCGACGCGGCCGAGCACGACGGCGACCACGACGCTGATCGCGACGGCGGGCACGGACAGGAGCAGGTGCTGCCAGAGCAGCTCGAGCACCCAGGAGCGGTTGGCCTCCAGCCAGGTCATCGCGGCCGCCTCAGGCCAGGACGCCGACCGGGCGGTCGTCGCCGTCGACGACGACGCGGCGCCCGTCCATCTCGACCGTGCGCAGCGTGCGCTCGGCGCGGTCGCTGCCGACGAAGTCGCGCACGAAGTCGTCGGCCGGGTCGGCGACGATCTGCTGCGGGGTGCCGACCTGCGCGATGACGCCGCCGGTCCTGAGGATCACCACCTCGTCGCCGAGCCGGAACGCCTCGTCGATGTCGTGGGTGACCAGCACGATCGTCTTGCCCAGCTCGGACTGCAGCGCGAGCAGCTCGTCCTGCAGGTCGCGCCGCACGATCGGGTCGACCGCACCGAACGGCTCGTCCATCAGCAAGATGTTGGGGTCGGCCGCGAGCGCCCGCGCCACCGCCACCCGCTGCTGCTGCCCGCCCGAGAGCTGGCCGGGGAACCGCCTGCCCAGCGCCGGGTCGAGCCCGACCTTGGCGAGCAGCCCGTCAGCCGTCTCCCGCGCCGCCGCCTTCGCGACGCCGTTGAGCACCGGCACCGTCGCGACGTTGTCGATCACGCGGCGGTGGGGGAGCAGCCCGCCGGCCTGCGGGACGTAGCCGATCGAGCGCCGCAGCGCGACCTTCTCGAGGGAGCGCACGTCCTTGCCGTCGATCAGCACCGTGCCGGTCGTCGGGTCGATCATCCGGTTGACCATCCGCATCAGCGTGGTCTTCCCGGACCCCGAGGTGCCGACCAGCGCCAGGGTCCGGTGGCTCGGGACCTCGCAGCTGAACTCAGCGACCGCGACCGTCCCGTCGGGGTACGTCTTGCTGACGCCCCGGAACTCGATGCCCATGCTGCAGCAGCGTACGGGGATCCGGGGACAGTGCGCGGGCATCTCGCCGTCTGCCGTGGCAGGGGGAATCTTGCTGGGTGGGAGGTGGGGCGGGGGTGGGCTGCCGGCGGGCTGCCGGGCGGGCTGCGGGGCGGGCTGTAACACGTTGATCGCGGCTCTGGGGTGCGGTTGGCGGCTGTAACACGTTGATCGCGGCTCTGGCAGCCCCGTGACAGCGGGATCGGGGTGCTGGGTGGGGCGGGTACAGCCGTGGCGGGGCTGCCAGGTCGGTGATCACCGTGTTACAGCGGGCGCGGC
>NZ_VLJQ01000081.1:0-21960 GCF_007829375.1 Nocardioides sp. J9
GATGGTGGGGACGAGCTCGGTGCCGGTGCGCAGCGCCGGGGTGCCCAGGTCGATCGGGTTCTGGGTGGTGGTCATGTTCAGGCCTCCTCGTGGTCGGCGGGAAGGTTGAGGCCGTGCTCGCCGAGGTCGACCKCGCGGTTCTCGGCCTCGCCGACGAGGCGGCCGATGGCCTCGGCGAGCTCGGCTGCCTTCAGGGGCAGGCCGTAGACGTGGTTGTAGCCCTGGGCGTCGACGAGGTACTCCGCGCGCAGCAGCTTGGAGAGCTGGCCCAGGTTCATCTCGGGGACGAGGACCTTGTCGTAGCGGGTGAGGATGTCGCCGAGGTCCCTGGGGAAGGGGTTGAGGTGGCGCAGGTGGACCTGCGCGACGTCGTACCCAGCGCGCCGCACCCGGCGGCACGCCGCACCGATCGGACCGTAGGTCGAACCCCAGCCGATGACGAGGACCTTCGCGTTCCCGGACGGGTCGTCGACCTGCAGCGGGGGCAGGTCGTCGGCGATGCGGGCGACCTTCTCCTTACGCAGGCGGACCATGCGGTCGTGGTTGGCCGGGTCGTAGGAGATGTTGCCGTGCCCGGCCTCGGCGGTGCCGGACTTCTCCAGGCCACCGATGCGGTGCTCCAGCCCGGCGGTGCCCGGGATGGCCCACGGGCGCGCCAGCGTCTTGGCGTCACGGGCGTAGGGCCAGAACTCGTCCGGCTCCCCGTCGCCCTCGCCGTCCTGGGCCGCCCTGGCCGCCTTGGCGGAGGTGTGGTTCGGTCCGGTGGCGAAGTCGGGGTCGATGAGGGGGAGGTCGTCGACGTCGGGGATGGCCCAGGGTTCGGAGCCGTTGGCGAGGTAGCCGTCGGAGAGCAGGAAGACGGGGGTGCGGTAGGTGATCGCGATCCGGGCGGCCTCGACCGCGGCGGCGAAGCAGTCGCCGGGGGACTGGGGCGCGATGATCGGCACGGGGGCCTCACCGTTGCGGCCGTACATGGCCTGGAGCAGGTCGGCCTGCTCGGTCTTGGTGGGCAGCCCGGTGGAGGGCCCGCCGCGCTGGACGTTGACGACCACGAGCGGCAGCTCGGTCATCACGGCCAGTCCGATGGCCTCGGACTTCAGTGCGATACCGGGCCCGGAGGTGGTGGTCACGGCGAGCTGGCCGGCGAACGAGGCGCCGATCGCGGCACCGATGCCGGCGATCTCGTCCTCGGCCTGCAGCGTGGTGACACCGAAGCCCTTGTGCCGGCTCAGCTCGTGGAGGATGTCGGAGGCGGGGGTGATGGGGTAGGAGCCCAGGAACACCGGCAGCCCGGAGCGGACCCCGGCCGCGACCAGACCGTAGGACAGGGCCAGGTTGCCGGTGATGTTGCGGTAGGTGCCCGCGGCCATGCGGGCGGGCTTGATCTCGTACTGGACCACGAAGGTCTCGGTGGTCTCGCCGTAGTTCCAGCCGGCCTTGAACGCCGCCAGGTTCGCACCCAGGATCGCGGGGACCTTGGCGAACTTCTTCTCCAGGAACGCGATGGTGGGTTCGGTGGGGCGTCCGTACATCCACGACAACAACCCCAGCGCGAACATGTTCTTGGCTCGTGCGGCGTCCTTGCGGGACAGGCCGAACTCCTTGACGGCCTCGACGGTGATGCCGGTCAGGTCCACCGGCTGCACGGAGAACCCGGCGAGGATGTCGTCGACCTCGCCGAGCTTGTCCAGGGGGTTGGAGTCGTAGCCGGCCTTGTCGAGGTTGCGCTTGGTGAAGTCGTGGGTGTCCACGATGATCGTGGCGCCCTTCGGGAGGTCCCCGAGGTTGGCCTTCAACGCGGCGGGGTTCATCGCGACCAGCACGTCGGGACGGTCGCCGGCGGTGAGGATGTCGTGGTCGGCGAAGTGGACCTGGAACGAGGAGACGCCCGGGATCGTGCCCTGGGGGGCGCGGATCTCTGCGGGGAAGTTCGGCAGCGTGACCAGGTCGTTGCCGAACACCGCCGACTCCTGGGTGAACCGGTCACCCGTCAGCTGCATGCCGTCACCGGAGTCACCCGCGAACCGGATGATCACCCGGTCCAGCTGCTTGACCGGCTTGTCGCCGTGGACCGTGGTCGTCGTCATGAGGGCCTCGTCTCCTGGAGGGTGGTGGTCGGTGTCGGGGCGGCGGTCCGGTCGCCGAGGTGCTCGACGGCGTCGGGCAGGGTCCGGCCCTGCTCGATCACGGACCGCGCCTTCATCAGGTGGGGGACGTGGTTGCACGCAGCCGCGCCGACGACGACGCCGTCCTCGGCGAACAGGGCGAGGAACCTCCGGTCCTCGAAGCTGCCGCGGACCAGGGTCGGCGGGCCGCTGACCCGGCCGAGGGTCTGCACCTTGCAGCCCCACTGGTCGCTCCAGGCGTACGGCAGCGCCGTGGTCGCCACGTGGTCGGCGGGGTCGAGGAAGAGGTTGGTCGCCGCGGTCGCGGCGGAGTCACCGGCGTAGGTCCAGTGCTCGTGGCGCATCGGCCGGCCGTCGTCGGCACCGTCTCGGAGCACGGCGACGTCGCCGACGGCGAACACGTCCGGGAGGCTGGTCGCCTGCGTGGCGGAGACGACGACCCCGCCGTCCAGCTCGAGGCCGGCACCGTCCAGCCAGCCGAGGTCGGGCGCCGCGCCGACCGCGACCACCACGGCGTCGGGGCGGAGGGCGACCCCGTCGTCGAGGGTGACCACCGGGCCACCGGCGAAGTCGGCCAGGTCGGCCACGTGCCGCCCCAGGTGCAGCAGGGTGCCCTGCTCGTGGTGCAGCCCGGCGACGAAGCGCCCCACCTCAGGGCCCAGCATCCGCAGCATCGGCTGGTCGGCGGCGTCGACGAGGTCGACGGACAACCCGCGCTGCCGTGCCGCAGCTGCGACCTCGCAGCCGAGCACGCCGGCTCCGACGATGACAGCTGAACGGGCCCGGGTGAAGGTGTCGCGGAGGGCGCCGAGGTCCGCGAACGTGCGCAGGGTGAGGACACCGGGCACGTCCCGCCAGGCTGCCGGGACGGCTGCCCGGACACCGGTCGCGATGACCAGCCGGTCCCACGACAGCGACGAGCCGTCGTCGAGGGTAACGGTGCGCGCCGCGGGATCCAGCGCCGTCGCCCGGACCCCGAGGCGCCGCACCACCAGCGGGTCGTCGGCGTCGAGGGCCTGGTTGAGCGGGACCGGCTCCGCAGGGTCGTCGACCCGGGTGAGCAGCTCCTTGGACAGCGGCGGCCGCTGGTACGGCGCCCAGGGCTCCTCCCCGACCAGGGTCACCCGCACGTCGGGGTGGTGGCGGCGCGTCGCCTCAGCGGCGCGGAGCCCGGCGACCCCGGCCCCCACGATGACCACGTGACGGCTCATCACACTCCCCTCAAACGATGATAATGATCCGGGATGTTATGTGGGGCCCGTCACTTCGTCAACGCTTTCTCGTGAACTGCATCACCCTGTTGACGTCCATGTGAATGGTATGCATGATTGCGCCAGATTGTGACGCAGGCCACCCGCTCTCGGAGGTGGCCGCGGGAGCCGGCACGCCCGCTCCACGCACAGGTCCGCTCGTGCGGCCGCCGCTGATCGATCGTCCCGAACCGAAGGAGCAGTCCGGAGATGCAGCAGTTGTGGATGGGCGGCCGGTGGCAGTCGGCACGCGACGGTGGCACCACCACGGTGGTGAACCCCGCGGACCTCACCGAGCTGGCCGAGATCCAGGTCGCCGGGGTCGGCGACATGGAGCGCGCGATCGGCATGGCCCGGTCGACGTTCGACGACGGCGTCTGGCGGAACCAGCCCCCGGAGAAGCGCGCAGCGGTGCTGCGCGGCGCGGCCGACCACATCGAGGCCCGCATCCCCGAGCTCGCCCGGCTGCTCACCTCCGAGCTCGGCTGCCCCATCTGGTTCTCCGAGAAGGCGCACGTGCCGAACCCGGTGCGCCACCTGCGCTACTACGCCGACCTCATCGAGAACACGCCGCTGGAGGAGGCCCGCACCGACGGGGTGAACCGGTCCCTCGTCGTGGACGAGCCGGTCGGTGTCGTCGGCGCCATCACCCCGTGGAACGGCCCGCTGAGCTCGCCGACCATCAAGGTCGCGCCGGCCCTGGCCGCCGGGTGCTCGGTGGTCGTGAAGCCCGCGACCCTGACCCCAATGACGATCATGGC
This sequence comes from Nocardioides sp. J9, assembly GCF_007829375.1. Taxonomy (NCBI): domain Bacteria; kingdom Bacillati; phylum Actinomycetota; class Actinomycetes; order Propionibacteriales; family Nocardioidaceae; genus Nocardioides; species Nocardioides sp. J9. The sequence goes on from NZ_VLJQ01000081.1 coordinate 4,138, forward strand.
GCTCGGCGAGGCCTTCGCCGAAGCCGGCCTCCCGGAGGGTGTGCTCTCCATCCTGCCTGCCGACCGCGAGGCCGGGAACCTGCTGATCCGGCACCCCGAGGTCGACAAGATCGGCTTCACCGGCAGCACCGAGGTCGGCAAGATGATCGCCCGTACGGCGGCCGACCGGGTCGGTCGCGTCACCCTCGAGCTCGGCGGCAAGTCCGCCGCCATCGTGCTGCGCGGCGCCGACGTCGACGCGATGGTCACGGCGCTGCTGCCGATGGCGTTCAGCGTCAACGGACAGCTGTGCATCTCCCAGTCCCGGGTGCTCGTCCCCCGCGACATGGAGGACGACGTGCGCGACGCCCTCGCCGCCGCCATCGCCGCCCTGAAGGTGGGCGACCCGCTCGACCCCGCCACCTTCATCGGCCCGCTGGTCAGCCAGCAGCAGCGCGACACCGTGCTCGGCTACCTCGACGTCGCCCGCGCCGAGGGCGCCGACGTCGCGGTCGGGGGCGGCGCCGCCCCCGCTGCCGGGCCGGGCTGGTACGTCGAGCCGACGCTCCTGGCGGGCGTCACCAATGCCATGCGCGTGGCCCAGGAGGAGATCTTCGGCCCCGTGATGTCCCTGATCACCTATGACGACGTGGAGGACGCCGTGAAGATCGCGAACGACAGTCCGTACGGCCTGTCCGGCTCCGTGTGGGGCCCGGACCCGGAGGTGGCGCTCGGCGTCGCCCGCCAGGTGCGCACCGGGATGGTGAGCATCAACGGTGCCCCGCAGTCGTGGGGCACCCCGTTCGGCGGCTTCAAGCAGTCGGGCATCGGCCGCGAGATGGGCCCCGAGGGCCTGCAGTCGTACCTCGAGAAGAAGTCGATCGCCCTGCCCGCCGGGACGGTGGTCGCATGAGCCGCACCGTTGCCGCTCCGCTCGACTCCAAGCGCTGCCTGGTCACCGGCGCCGCCCAGGGCATCGGCCGCTCCGTCGCCGTGACCCTCGCCGAGCAGGGGGCGGAGCACGTCGTGGTCACCGACCGCAACGTCGAGCTCGCCAAGGAGACCGCGGACCTGGTCCGCGCCGCCGGTTCGGAGGCCACGGTCATCGGCGCCGACCTGCGCAGCACGCAGGAGATCACGCAGCTCGTCGAGGACGCCGTCGCCGCGATGGGTGGCTTCGACGTGCTGGTCAACAACGCCGGCGTCATCGAGTCGGCACTGACCGACGAGTCGACGGTCGACACCCTCGCCGAGGAGTACTGGGACCTCGTCTTCGACGTGAACGTCAAGGCGATGTGGCTGCTGACCAAGCTGGCGACGCCGCACCTGCGCCGCGGCAACAACCCCGCGATCGCCAACTGCGCGTCGGTGTCGGGGCTCACCGGCTACCCGATGGGGCCGGCGTACTGCGCCAGCAAGGGCGCCGTCGTCCAGCTGACCCGTGCGTCCGCCGTCGACCTGGCGCCGGACATCCGGGTCAACGCCTACTGCCCCGGCTCGACCGACACCCCGATGCGGGACGGCTTCCTCGACGTCGCCTCCGACCGCGAGGCGGCCGAGCGGATGATGGCGGCCTCCTCGCTCATCCCGCGCGCGGGCCGCCCCGACGAGGTGGCCAACCTCGTCTCCTTCCTCGTCTCCGACGCGGCCTCGTTCGTCAACGGCGCCGTCATCACCGTCGACGGCGGCTCGCTCGCCTGGCGCGGGACCAACTGAGGAGCTGGCATGAGCAGTGACCTGAGCGCCCGGCCCGCCGGGCCTGCGACCGCGGTCGCCCCGGACGTCCCCGTCCTGGCGCTGCGCGACGTCTGCAAGACGTTCACCGGTATCCGCGCCCTCAAGGGCGTCGACCTCGACATCGCGCCGGGCGAGATCCACGCCCTCGTCGGGGCCAACGGCTCCGGCAAGTCCACGCTGATCAAGACGCTCGCGGGCTACCACCTGCCGGACCCGGGCTCGCACGCCGAGCTGAACGGCGAGCCGTTCGTGCTCGGCCACCGCGGTGCCGAGGGGTACGAGCGGCTGCGCTTCGTGCACCAGGACCTCGGCCTGGTGCTGGAGATGTCGGCGGTGGAGAACCTCGCCCTCACGGCGGGCTTCATCACCACGCTCGGTGGTCGAGTCGACTGGAAGGCCCAGGCCCGGCGTACCCGGGAGATGCTCGCCCGGCTCGGGGTCGTCGACCTCGACGTCGACAAGCCGCTGTCCGAGGCCACCCCGGTCGAGCGCACGGTCGTCGCCATCGCGGCCGCGCTCACCAACTGGGAGGCCGACCGCGGCCTGCTCGTCCTCGACGAGCCGACCGCCGTGCTGCCGCACACCGAGGTCGACCGCCTGCTCGACATCGTGCGCGAGATCCGCGGCCTCGGCGCCTCGGTGCTCTACGTCTCCCACCGCCTCGACGAGATCTTCGCGATCGCCGACCGGGTCACCGTCCTGCGCGACGGCCTCGTCAGCGCCTGCCAGGACCTCACCGGGCTCGACACCCAGAAGCTCGCCGAGCTGATGGTCGGCGACAAGGTCGACGCCTCGTTCCGGCTGGAGCGTCCCGAGCCGGTCGGCGCGGGCACGGTGCTCGAGGTCCGGGGGCTCGCCTCGGGCGCGCTCGAGGACCTGGCGTTCAGCGTCCGTGCCGGTGAGGTCATCGGCCTCGCCGGGCTCGCGGGCTCCGGCGCCGAGACGGTGCCGTACGTGCTCGCCGGTGCCCGACCCGCCGAGGCCGGGGAGGTACGACGGGGTGCCGGTGACTGGGAGCCCGCTCGTCAGGCACTCGAGCAGGCCGGCTTCCCGCTGGTCCCGGCCGACCGGGTCGGCGAGGCGGTCGTGCCGAACTTCAGCGTCGCGGAGAACCTCACCCTGCGCGTGGTCCGCCGCTTCGGCACCCCGCTGCGCTGGACCAGCGGCAAGAAGGAGGGGTCCTTCGTCGACGACTGGATCCGGCGCCTGGAGATCAAGGTGTCCGGCCCGGACGACGCCATCACCAGCCTGAGCGGCGGCAACCAGCAGAAGGTCATCCTCGGCCGCTGCCTGGCGTCGAAGCCCGACCTGGTGATCCTCGCCGAGCCGACCGCCGGCGTCGACGTCGGCACCCGGCAGGCCATCTACGAGCTCGTCGGCGAGCTGGCGGACAACGGCCTCGCCGTCGTCGTCACCTCGACCGACACCACCGACCTGCTCGCCCTGTGCTCGCGCGTGATCGTGCTGCGCAACGGCCGGGTCGGCTCCGAACTGCGTGGCCCCGAGGTCACCGAGCAGTCCCTTCTCGCAGCCATGGAGGCAGACCAGTGACACTCACGACTTCCACCCCCGAGTCGGTGGAGATCCCGACCCCGGAGCGGCCGCCGACGTCGGGCTCGTCCGTCGGGACCCGGGTCCTCGGGATGCTCAGCCCGAACAAGGTCAGTGCGCTCTACGTCCTGGCCGTCATCGTCATCTTCTTCTCGATCCGCGTGCCGGAGACCTTCCCGAAGTCGGCGACGGTCAGCCAGGTGCTCAACGGCAACGCCGTGATCGGCCTCGCGGCCCTGTCGATCGTGATCCCGCTGTCCGCGCGCGTCTTCGACCTCTCCTTCGCCTACACGATGTCGCTGTCCGGCGTGACCGCGGCGTACTTCGTGGTCGAGCGCGAGTGGTCCACCAGCACCGCGATCGCCGCAGCGCTGGCGGTCTCGCTCGTGGTCGGCGTCATCAACGCCTTCGTCGTGGTCATCCTGCGCGTCGACTCGCTCATCGGCACACTGGCGACCGGGTCGCTCATCCAGGCGTTCATCACCTTCGTGACCAACGAGGTCCCGATCACCGGCTCGGCCCTCTACGGCTCGTTCTCCGACATCGGCCAGAAGCAGGCGCTCGGCGTGACGCTGCCGGTCATCTACATGTTCGTGCTCGCCGCGGCGCTGTGGTTCCTGATGGAGCACACCGCGATGGGTCGCCGCATCTACGCCACCGGCTTCAACACCGAGGCCGCCCGCCTGTCCGGCATCCCGACCAAGCGCATCCAGTTCTGCTCGCTGCTGGTCTCCGCGGTGCTCGCCGGCTGGGCCGGCATCACCCTGGCCGCGGTGCTGGGCTCCGGCTCGCCGACCGCGGGCACGCCGTACCTCCTGCCGGCCTTCGCCGCCGCCTTCCTCGGCGCGACCCAGCTGCGCCCGGGCCGCTTCAACGCCTGGGGCACCATGCTCGGCGTCATCACCCTCGGCGCCGGTACGACGGGCCTCGCGCTCGCCGCCTCGCCGCCGTGGGCCGCCAACATGTTCACCGGCATCGTGCTGATCGCGGCACTGGCCGTCACCACGGTCGAGCGCAGCGGCGGCCGCTCGTTCCGCCTGCGCCGCAAGGGCAAGCACACGGAGGCTGCCGCATGACCGGCACGACCGACGAGCGGATCGCGCGCGACGGCGCGAACGCCCAGGGCCGGGCGGTCGGCCGGTGCCCGGTCATCCACACCGACTACCGCGTCGAGCGCCCGGCGTTCGAGACCTGGCAGCTGCTGAACGAGGACCGTGAGGAGGCGCCCGCGGCCTGGAACGACTCGACGTCGGCGGGCTTCTGGGTCGTCAACCGGTACGACGACGTGCGCGAGGCCCTCGGCATGCACGAGGTCTTCACCAACGACGTCACCAGCGCCTTCATCACCGAGCAGGCCGCCCCGCTGCTGCCGCAGAACCTCAACCAGCCCGAGCACGCCGACCTGCGTCGGGTGTTGAACCCGTACTTCTCGCCGGCGGCGGTGAAGCGGCTGTCGGGCTTCGCCCGGGAGCGGGCGCGGGAGCTGGTCGACCAGCTCGAGGGTGCGAAGCGGATCGACATCACCGAGGGCTTCGCGATGCAGTACCCCACCGACCTCTTCCTGGCCCTGATGGGCCTGCCGGTGGAGGACGGCGAGTGGCTGCTCCCCCTGGTCGAGGACATGTTCCTGGGGTTCTTCAACGACGACGACGAGTCGGTGCGCAAGGCCGTCGCCGCGACGACCGCGATCGACGAGTACTTCGAGAAGGCGGTGGACGACCGGGTCACCAACCCGCGCGACCCCGCGGAGGACCTGATCTCCCGGCTGCTGGTCTCGAAGATCCGCGACCAGGAGATCTCGCGCCGCGACATCGTGGTCATCTGCACCACCCTCATGGCGGCCGGCCTCGACACCACCCGCTCGGCGCTCGGCTACGTCTTCCACCACCTCGCTGGTGACGAGGAGCTGCGGCACCACCTCACCGCCCACCCCGAGGACTGGCCGAGGGCGATCGAGGAGTCGATCCGGCTCTACTCCCTGCTCATCCAGGACGGCCGCAAGGTCGGCGAGGACATCACCTGGCGCGGCATGGAGATGAAGAAGGGCGACATGGTCTGGTTGGGGCTCGCGGCCGCCAACCGCGACCCGCGCAAGTTCCCCGACCCGGACCGCTTCGACATGGACCGGGAGAACCTGTCGCACCACATGGGCTTCGGCATCGGCCACCACCGCTGCATCGGCATGCACCTGGCGCGCGCCGAGATGGTCATCGCCCTCGAGGAGTGGCACGCCCGCATCCCCGACTACCGCATCGCTCCCGGTCAGGAGCTCCGCGAGCGCGGCGGCCAGCTGCGCCTCCAGTCGCTCGTCCTCGAGTGGGACTGACCCGACACAGGTAGTCGTCAACGCACCAGCCGCCCGGCCCTCTGGCCGGGCGGCTTCGTGCGTTGCCTGCCGGTCCGGGGTGGCAACATGGCCCGGATGAACCCGCCCACCACCAACCCGGTCGGCCAGGCCGACGTCATGGTGCTGATGCTCGTCCTTGCTCGCTACGAGGGTGCCGTGCGCGGAGGTGACGTGGACGACCACGGCCTCCAGCGACTGGCTGACCGGTGTGCCGACGTCGGCCTGCTGGACGGGCCCGGTCCGCACGATCGCGACGACGTGGCCGAGGTTCTCGGCGACATCGGTCTGCGCCTCCGGTACGCGATCGGTGAGCACTCGTCCGACCCGACTGCTACTGGGTGAGCCCGGCGTCGGGGACCCGGCCCCGGGCGCGGCCGTCGAGGGTCGTTGCAGGGACGCCGAAGGGCCCGCCACCTCGTCGAGGTGACGGGCCCTCCGTCAGGTCCCACCGCTCAGGTGGGGCACCGGTGCGTCAGTTGACGCCCCAGAGCTTGAAGTACTGGTCGGAGACGTCGGCCACGACCGGGAAGATCTCCTTGTCGGTCGGGAGCGTGTCCTTGGTGACGATCCAGTCCGGGACCTCGACGTCCGGGTCGGGCTCCACGCCGGCGAACTTGCGGGCCAGCGCGTCGACCATGGAGAACATCTCCTCGTAGTACGGGAAGGTGATGGTCGCCTCCTGGAGGCCGCCGGAGATGTACTGCAGCGTGGTCTCGTCCGGGCCGACGCCGATCACGGTGACGTCGTTGAGGCCGGCGGCCTTGAGCGCGGCCGGCAGGCCGGCACCGAGGGCACCGTCGATGCTGAGCGCGACGTACTTCGTGTTCGGGTTGGAGCGCAGGTAGGACACGATCCGGTCCGGGACGTCCTTGCCGAGCGCGGTGATCGGGATGTCGATGACGTCGTTGCCGCAGGCCTCGCAGGTCTCGTCGAAGACCTTGTCGTAGCCCTTCTTGATCGAGCCGATGATCTCGAACGCGGAGACGTTGACGAAGAGCGCGTTGCCCTTGCCGTCGCTCTTGTCGACGATGTACGCCGCCATCAGCTCGCCCGGGCGCTCGGACTGCTCCGGGGTGCCGATGACGAAGTCCAGCTTCTCGCCGTCGGCCGGGTCGGTGGTGCAGCACGCGACGACCTCGATGCCCATCTCCGCGGCCTGGTCGAGCTCGTTCTTGAAGGCGGAGACCGGGGTGGCCGGGTAGAGCACGCCGTCCGGCTTGTCGCGCAGGATCTGCTGCCAGCCCTTCTTGATGCCCTCCGGGGTGCCGTCGTTGGCGATCGCGGTGAACTCCCAGCCGAGCGCGTCGGTGGCCTGCTTGATGATGTCGGCCTCGAGGTTGCAGGTCGAGGTGCCGCAGGAGAGGAAGGTGACCCGCTTGCCCTTCGGGACCGGCTTGCCGATCGGGGTGGCGTTGGGGATCCGGGTGGGCTGCTTGCTGAACTCGGCCACCAGCTCACGCGCCTGCTGGAGGCCCTCCTGGTTGACGTCCTCGTCGGAGACGCTGCTGGCCGTGCTGGAGCCACAGGCCGCGGCGGTGAGGAGGACCAGCGCGGCCAGCGCGCCGGAGGCGGCCCGGCGGGACCGGGTGAGGGGAATCGTGATCATGTGTCGACTTTCGGGGTGAGTGACGTGGGTCACGCTGATGGATCAAGGGAACCGTAAATACCATTCGCATGGTTGTCAACGAAATCACGCAGGTTTTCACTTGCGGCGAGACGTTCCGGTGTGACGCTTGACATTGATGTTCATGGTAGGCAGGGTTGCGTGACGCAGATCAACCCGTGATCTCCCTCACTGGGGGACGCACCGCCGGCGAGGCGGGACCGAAAGGACACCTGAGATGGCTCGAGTCGTCGTGGACTACGACCGCTGCACCGGACATGGCCGCTGCTACTCGGTTGCGGAGGACCTCCTCCCGTACGACGAGGAGGGCTTCGTGCAGGCCCGCCACGAGGACCTCGTGATCGCGGCCGACCAGGTTTCGCTGGCGCAGCAGGCGGCCGCCGCCTGCCCCGAGGGCGCCATGACCATCGTTGTGGAGGACTGAAGATGAGCGTGACGATCGAGGAGCTCGCCGCCCGGCTCGGGCGGCTCGAGGACGTGGAGGCGGCCCGGGGCTTCTTCCACACCTATGCCGAGACCTTGGACGTGCCGGACCCGGCCACCGTCGCCGCGTTGTTCGCCGTCGACGGCAAGCTGCACACCCCGATGGGCAGCTTCGAGGGTCGCGACGCGATCGAGAAGTTCTACGGCGAGGCCTTCGCCGCCGACACCTCGCTGAAGCGGCACTTCCTGGCCAACGCGAAGTCCGAGTCGCTGGAGCCCGGCGTGGTCCGGCTGCAGTCGTACTTCCTCTACGTCGGTCGCGGCGACGACGCCTCGATCATCGGGTGGGGCACCTACGACGACACCATCGACGTGAGCGGCGAGTCCCCGCTGTTCGTCGAGAAGACCATCGAGGTGCACATGGGCACCACGCTCGACCAGGGGTGGGCCAAGTGAGCGCCGTGCACGTCAAGCCCGTCGTCGACCGCTTCGCCGGCCGGGTCGCCGTGGTGACCGGTGGCGCTTCCGGCATCGGGGCGGCCACCATCCGCCGCTTCCACGCGGAGGGCGCGTCCGTCGTCATCGCCGACGTCCAGGAGGTGGCCGGCAAGGAGCTGGCCACCGAGCTGGGCGAGCGCGCCATCTTCGTGCGCACCGACGTCTCCGTCGAGGAGGACGTCGCCGCGCTCGTGGACGCCGCGGTGCAGGAGTTCGGCCGGATCGACGTGTTCTACGCCAACGCGGGCGTGATGGGCGCGCTCGGCCCGATCGCGAAGCTGCGCACCGAGGACGTCGACGCCACGATCGCGATCAACCTGCGCGGGGTGCTGCTCTCCTTCAAGCACGCCACCCGGGTGATGACCGAGCAGGGCAGCGGCGTGCTGCTCGCGACCTCCAGCCCGGCCGGCCTGCAGGGCGGGCCCGGCCCGCACGTCTACAGCGCGACGAAGGCCGGCATCATCGGCCTCACCCAGTCGGTGGCCGCGGAGGTGCGCCCGCTCGGCATCCGCGCCAACGTGATCGTCCCCGGCGCGATGCTGACCGCCATGAACGCGGACATCCTCACCGGCGACGCGAACGACCTGGACGGTGCCGAGAAGCTGCTCGCGGACTGGAACCTGATCGACCGTCCCGGCCTGCCCGAGGACATCGCCGGCGCCGCGGCCTTCCTGGCCAGCGACGACGGGCGCTTCATCACCGGCGTGACCCTCAACGTCGACGCCGGCATGTGCACCGCCCCCGGGCCGTCGGCCTTCGCCGGTGGCCAGTGGGAGAACCCGGTGGGCATGTTCGAGGCCGGGCGGAGGAGCTGACGATGAGCCAGACGACGAGCCAGGACAGCACCGACGTCCTCGCCGAGCTGGTGGCGCGCGAGCAGATCCGCGAGCTGGCCGCCAACTACTGCCACGGCATCGACAAGCGCGACCTCGACCGCCTCCTGGGCGTCTTCGACGAGAAGGCCGAGTGGGTCCTGGGCGAGGACGTCCGGCCGACCGGCCACGACGCCATCGCCGAGATGACCCGCGGCATCTGGGAGGCACACGAGCTGACCCACCACTGGACCGCGAACCACGTCATCGAGGTGGACGGCGACCGGGCGACCGGGCTCTGCGACGTGGACTCCACGGTCCGCCTGGCGAGCGGCGAGTGGAAGCGCGCCGCCGCGAGCTACCGCGACGAGTACCGCAACGTCGACGGCCAGTGGAAGATCACCCGCCGCGAGGCGGAGATGAGCTTCCTCGAGCCGCTGGGCTGAAGGAGCACGACATGACCTACGTGATCGCTGCCCCGTGCGTCGACACCAAGGACAAGGCGTGCGTGGACGAGTGCCCGATCGACTGCATCTACGAGGGGTCCCGGATGCTCTACATCCACCCCGACGAGTGCGTCGACTGCGGTGCGTGCGAGCCGGTCTGCCCGGTCGAGGCGATCTTCGACGACGCCTCCGTGCCGGAGCAGTGGTCGTCGTACCTCGAGGTCAACCGGCAGGCGCTCGAGCCGCTCGGCTCGCCCGGCGGCGCCCGCAACGCCCCCACCGCACCCCTCGACATCACCGAGCTCGCCTGAGCCCGCCCCGGCTCACCCGGCTCACCCGGCTCACCCAGCCCACCCAGCGACACAGACCTGGCGCACCGCGCCCCCGGAGGAGGACCCATGACCAAGCGCTCGGAACTGAAGGACGTCGGCCGGTGCCCGATCACGAGCACCGACTACACCGTGGGCCGCAAGGCCTTCGAGACCTACGAGCTGCTCGACGCGGAGCGGGAGGCCCACCGCTTCAGCTGGAGCACCGCGCTCGACCACGGCTACTACATGGTGCAGAGGTACGACGACGTCGTCGACATCATGCAGCGGTACGAGGAGTTCAACTCCGACCAGCCGACCGCCTACACCGACAACCTCGCCGTGAAGTTCATGCCGCAGGGGATCAACCCGCCGCACCACACCGACGTGCGCCGGCTGCTGAACCCGTACTTCTCGCCGGCCGCGGTCAAGCGGGTCGAGGGCATCGCCCGCCAGCGCATCGCCGACATGATCACCGAGTTCGCCGGCAGCGGCGCGACCGACGTCGCCAGCGGCTTCGCGATCCTGTTCCCGACCGAGGTGTTCCTCGAGATCTTCGGCCTCCCGCTCGAGGACGGCGAGAAGCTGCTGCCGTGGATCGAGGCGATCTTCGGCGGCGTCCTCTCCGCCGGTGACGGCGCCGAGGGCCTGACGGCCGAGGAGGCCACCGAGCAGCTCAACGACTACCTCCGCCAGGCGATCCGCCAGCGCCGGGAGAACCCCGGCGACCCGACCACGGACCTGATCACCCGCCTGATCCAGGGCCAGGTGCTCGGCGCCCCCGTCCCCGAGGACGACCTGGTCACCATCTGCATGTCGACCCTCGCGGCCGGGCTCGACACCACCCGCTCGGCGCTGAGCTACATGCTCTACCACCTCGCGACCCACCCCGAGACGCGCCAGGAGTGCCTGGACGACCCGTCGCTGTGGCCGAAGTTCGTCGAGGAGGCGATCCGCCTCTACCCGCTGGTGCTGCAGGTCGGTCGCCAGGTCACCGAGGACATGGAGTACGAGGGCCTCGACCTCCGCAAGGGCGACATGATCTGGCTCGGCGTCGCCCAGGCCTGCCGCGACCCGCGCAAGTTCGAGGCCCCGGACCAGTTCGACATGCACCGGGAGAACCTCAACAACCACATCGCCTTCGGCGCCGGCCAGCACCGCTGCCTGGGCATGCACCTGGCCCGCCGCGAGCTGGTCATCGCGCTGGAGGAGTGGCACCGCCAGATCCCGCACTACCGGATCGCCCCGGACGCCGACCTGCGCGAGCGCGGCGGCCAGCTCCGCCTCGAGGCGCTGCCGCTGGAGTGGGACACCCGGGCCTGACCCCGACCGGGGAGACCCCGGACACGAAGCAGCCGCCCGGCGTCGACGAGGACGCCGGGCGGCTGTCGTCCTCGAGCAGGTGGTCCGGGGCGCTGCCCAGGCGACCGTGACGGTCAGGGGGCGCCGCGGTTCTCCTCCAGGTCGACGCCGGTCAGCTCGTCGACGACGAGCAGGTCGGTGCGCATCTGCCCACTGCGGTACGACGCGCGGCCGGCCATGTGGCTGGCGACCGGTGCGGTGAGCATCTGCGCGACCACCACCAGCACGAGCAGGCCCGTGGCGCCGGGGTCGCGCAGGCGCAGCGCGAGGCCGGTGCAGACCAGCAGCAGGCCGAGCACCTGCGGCTTGGTCACCGCGTGCATCCGGGTGAGCAGGTCCGGGAAGCGCAGCATGCCGATCGCTGCGACGAGCGTCAGCAGCGCGCCCAGCGAGAGGCACACGGCGGCGAGCGCGTCGGCGACCCCGGGCCAGGTCATCGCGGGTCCCCCTCGATGTCGGTGCGCCCGCGGGTGAAGCGGGCGACGCTCACCGATCCCACGAACCCCAGCACGGTGAGGGTGAGCAGGATCGGGATGGTGTCGCTGCTGCGTCGTACCGCCGCGTCGAGGGCGAGGCCGCAGATGAGGACGGCGATGAGGGCGTCCATGGCGATGATCCGGTCGAGCGTGGTCGGACCGATCGTGATCCGGGCGGTGAGGAGCAGAGCGGCGACGGCGAGCACGACCACGCACCCGCCGAGCACCCAGTCGGTCACGCTCATCCGAAGTCCTCCTCGTCGTGCACGCCGTGGACGACACCCTGCACGTCCTCGCCCGCCGCGCGGTCGCGCACGGCCTGCTGCGCCTGCTCCGGCGGCAGCGACAGGTGGCTGTCGTCGATGCCGAAGGCCCGCAGCACGCGGCGCTCCTGGGCGAGCGCGAGCTCGCGGAACTCCTCGACGTCGTCCTCGGCGGCGACGTCCAGGACGTGCATGTAGATGGTGTGGCTCGCCCGGCGGGCCTCGATCAGGACGCTGCCCGGGATCAGGGTCAGCATCTCGCCGACGATGGTGAGGACGAAGTCCGAGGGCGTGCGCAGCTGGATCTCGACGACGGCGTTGGTGACCGGGCCGGGGCGCAGCACGATCCGGGTGACCTGCCAGCTCGCGACGACGACGTCGCGCAGGAACACCGCGACGAGCACGAGCAGCCCGACCGGACGCGGGCGCAGGTGCATCCGCAGCGGCGGCAGCGGGAACACCAGCTGCACGACGGCGCCGACGAGCAGCCCGCCGGCCACGAGGGGGAAGGTCAGGTCGCGCCACAGCACCAGCCACAGCACGATGAGCCACAACGTCACGCCGAGCTGGACGTTCGCCAGCCGCCTGCGTACGGCGGAGGGCTGGTCCGGCACCGGGGCGGGGGCCACGTCGGCGGTCATGGCGTGTCCTCCAGGACGGCGGAGATGTAGGGGTCGCGCTCGAGGAGGTCGACCGCAGCCCGGTCGGTGTAGCCCGCGAGCGGCCCGGCGACGAAGGTCAGGGCCACGGTGATGGCGACCAGGCCGGTCGTCGACCACACCATCGAGCGCGGGAGCCGGTCCGGCAGGTCCCCGTCCTGCAGCCGCTGGTGCAGGTCGCGGTCGGGGTGGTCGGGGTCGTGGACCCGCTCCACCTCGTCCAGGCCCTGGGCGACCAGCCCCGGGCCCTCGCCGTGCCCGAGCCGGACGGGCCTGTCCTCGCGGGGGCTGGCGCCCCGCGGCGGCGACGCCTCGTCCTCGGCGGTCACCAGCCGGGCAGCCATCTCGTGGGCCTCCAGCGGCGTGCGCCAGAACGCCAGCGACCAGGTCTTCGCCACCGCGTACAGGGTGAGCAGGCTGGTGACGACGCTGCCGCCGACCAGCAGCCAGGCGAGCACGCTGCCGTCGGCGACACCGGCCTCGATCAGCATCACCTTGCCGATGAACCCGGAGAACGGCGGGATCCCGGCGAGGTTCATCGCGGGGACGAAGAACAGGATGCCCAGCAGGGGAGCGAGCCGGGCGAGGCCGCCGAGGCGCACCAGGGACGAGCTGCCCGCCCGCCGCTCGATCAGGCCGACGACCAGGAAGAGCGCGGTCTGGATGGTGATGTGGTGGGCGACGTAGAGGATCGCGCCGGAGAAGCCGGCGGCGGAGCCCAGCCCGATGCCGAACACCAGGAAGCCGATGTGGCTGACCAGGGTGAAGGACAGCATGCGCTTGATGTCGGACTGCGCGATCGCGCCGAGGATCGCGATGATCATCGTCGCGAGCGCCGCCCACATCAGCAGGTCCGTGAGCGGCTGGTCGGGGAAGAGCAGCGACTGCATCCGCAGGATCGCGTAGACGCCGACCTTCGTGAGCAGGCCGGCGAACACCGCGGTCACCGGCGCCGGGGCGGTCGGGTAGCTGTCCGGCAGCCACATCGAGAGAGGGAAGATCGCGGCCTTGATCGCGAACACCACGAGCAGCATCAGCTGCAGCACCAGGGCCACGCTGTCCGGCAGCTCGGCCAGCCGGGTCGAGAGGTGCGCGAGGTTGAGGGTGCCGGTGGCGGCGTACACGGCGGCGAGTGCCACCAGGAAGAGCATCGACGAGAGCAGGTTGACGACCACGTAGATCGTCCCGGCGCGGATCCGCGCCATGGTGCCGCCGAGCGTCAGCAGCACGTAGCTGGCGAACAGCAGCATCTCGAAGCTGACGAAGAGGTTGAACAGGTCGCCGGCGAGGAAGGCGTTCGCGACGCCGGCGACGAGCACGAGGAAGGTCGGGTGGTAGACCGAGACCGGCGTGCGTTCCTCGCCGTCGCCGGTCATGCCCTGGCCGACGGAGTAGGTGAGGACTGCGAGGGTCACCAGTGACGAGACGAGCAGCATCAGGGCGGAGAGCCGGTCGGCGACCAGGGCGATGCCCAGGGGCTCCGGCCAGCCGGCGATCCACGCGACCTGTGGTCCTTCCTGGTCGGCCGCCACGGCGAGCACCGCGGCGATGGCGGCCATCGCGGCCAGGACGGTGACGCTGACGGCCCGTTGCGCGTGCGGCCGGCGGGACAGCACCAGGGCCGCTCCCGCGCCGAGGAGCGGGAGGACGACGGGGAGCGGGACGAGGAGGCTGACGTTCATGCGCCCTCCTGCTCGAAGGTCTCGGGCTCGTCGCTGGAGAGGTCGAAGCTGTCGGACTGCTCGTCGCTCTCCGCGAGTCGACGGATGGCTGCGTCCTCGACGTCGTCCTGGACGTCGTCGTGGTCGTTGAGCTGCCAGCTGCGGTAGGCCATGGCCAGCACGAAGGCCACCATCGCGAGGGTGATCACGATCGCCGTGAGCACCAGTGCCTGGGGCAGCGGGTCACTCATCTCCGAGACGGCGGCCTCGCCGACGATGGGCGCCTCGCCGGCCTTGCCGCCGGCGACCAGGAACTGGAGGTTCACCCCGTTGCTCAGCACCACGAGGCCGACCAGGACGCGGGTCAGGCTGCGCTCCAGCACGAGGTAGACGCCGCAGCCGATCATGGCGGCACCGGTGAGGAGCAGGGTCAGGTTCGCGTCCATCAGGCGGGGCTCCCCTCGGCCTCGCGGCGCTCGCGCTGGATCTGGCGGTCGATGCGCGACCCGAAGGTGCGCAGCAGGTCGAGGATGAGCGCGACGACGATGAGGTAGACGCCGATGTCGAACACGGTCGACGACACCAGGTGCAGCTTGCCGAGCGGCCCGAGCGAGACGTCGACGATCGCGCTCTGCAGCACGGCGCCGCCGAAGAACAGCGGTACGACGGCCGACGTCGCCGCGATCCCGAGGCCGCTGCCCATCAGGATGCCGGCGTCGACCGGCGCCGCCTCGTCGAGCTCGTACTTTCCGCCCGCGAGGTAGCGGATGATCAGCGCGACGCCGGTGACCAGCCCGGCCGCGAAGCCGCCCCCGGGCTGGTTGTGGCCCGCCAGCAGCAGGTAGATGCTGAAGACGACGATGCTGTGGAACACCAGCCGGGTGACGACCTCGAAGACGATCGAGCGCCGGTCCGCGTCGAGGGTCCGGGGCGCGGGCAGCCACGCGCGTCGGCCGGCGGTGGTCCGCTGCTTCGTCACCCCCACGGGGTACGGGATCTCGCGGACGCGCCGGATACCGGACAGCCGGGTGTCGAGGAAGATCAGGCTGGCGACGCCGGTGGCGGCCGCCACGAGCACGGAGATCTCGCCGAAGGTGTCCCAGGCGCGGATGTCGACCAGCGTGACGTTGACGATGTTCTCGCCCCCGCCGTACTCGACCGCCTGCTCGGCGAACTCCACCGACACCGGGTCGTGCGTGCGCGCCGAGGTCGTCAGCAGCATGAAGCCGGTGACGCCGGCAGCGACGCCGACACCGAGCGCGATCCGCAGGTAGCGGTGCCAGGTGAGCGGCCGGTCGGTGAAGTACTCCGGCAGCCGCCGCAGCACGAGCACGAAGACCACGAGGCTGACGGTCTCGACCAGCACCTGCGTCAGCGCGAGGTCGGGAGCGCCGTGGAGCAGGAAGAGCAGGGCCGTGCCGTAGCCGGTCACGCCGACCAGGACCACCGCGCGCAGCCGGCGCCGCGACCGCGCGGTCATCACCGCCGCGACGACGATGACGAGGCCGACGGCGGCCTGGGCCGGCGAGTCCCACAGGACGACCCGCAGGTCGTCGGGGTCCACGTTGAGCAGTGCCGCCATCCCGGGCAGCCCGATGACTACGACCAGGATGATCGCGAGGTACGCCGCCACGGAGCCGCGCTGGACCCAGCCGGTCACCTCGACGGCGACCCGGTCGACGGCCCGCATCGTCCAGCCGTAGCCGCGCTCGGTGCTGAGGTCGGTGGTCACCCGGGCCTGGGCGCGGGCGAAGCGCTCGCGCTTCCAGAACATCAGCAGGCCGACGCCGACGGCGAGCACGGAGAACAGCAGCGGGAGCCCGACGCCGTGCCACAGCGCGAGGTAGGGCTCCTTCTCGGCCGCAGGGAACTGGTCGACGTACGGCGCGAGCTGGCTGGTCAGCGGGGAGCCGGCGAAGCCGAGGACGAGGCCGGTCAGCGCGAGCACAGCCGGCGCGGCCTGGAAGCCGACGCCCGGCGCGGTCAGCGGGGTGTCCTCCACCGCCGGCTTGTCGGCGAAGGTGCCCCACACGAAGCGGGCGGTGTAGGCGACGGTGAGGACCGAGCCGACCACGACGCCGGCGACGGCGAGCCAGCCGGCCCACGCGGGCAGCTCTGTGCCGGTCTCCGCGACGTCGACGAGTGCCTCGAAGCTCGACTCCTTGGCGACGAAGCCGAGCAGCGGCACCACGCCGGCCATGGACAGCGCGGCGAGGCCGGCGATCGTGAGCAGCACCGGCTGGCGCCGACCGAGCCCGGAGAGCTTGCGCAGGTCGCGCGTGCCGGTGGACTTGTCGACGATGCCGACGACGAGGAAGAGCGTCGCCTTGAAGAGTGCGTGCGCCAGCAGCAGCGCCAGGCCGGCGAGCGCCGCGTGACGGGTGCCGATCGACAGCACCACCATGAGGAACCCGAGCTGGCTGACCGTGCCGTAGGCGAGGAGCAGCTTGACGTCGTACTGGCGCAGCGAGCGGAGCCCGCCCAGCACCATCGTGAGCACTCCCAGGACGAGCAGGCTCGCGTGCCACCCGGCGACGGTGCTGAACGCCGGCGCCAGCAGCGCGACCAGGTAGACACCGGCCTTCACCATCGCCGCGGCGTGCAGGTAGGCGCTGACCGGCGTCGGCGCGGCCATCGCGCCGGGCAGCCAGAAGTGGAAGGGGAAGAGCGCGGACTTGCTCAGCGCGCCGACCAGCAGCAGCGCGACGGCGATCGTCACGGAGGTGCCGCCCGGCGGGTCGGCGAGGATCTCCGAGATCCGCAGCGTGCCGGCCTCGTGGCCGATGACCAGCAGCCCGACCAGCATCGCCAGGCCGCCGAAGGTGGTGACCAGCAGCGCCTGCAGCGCGGAGCGGCGCGACGACGTCTTCGTCGGGTCGTAGCCGATCAGCAGGTAGGAGAAGACCGTGGTCAGCTCCCAGAAGACGTAGAGCAGCAGCAGGTCGTCGGCGAGGACGAGGCCCAGCATCGCGCCGACGAAGGCGACCAGCACGCCCGCGAAGGTGCCGATCCCCTCGTCGTCGTCGGTGAAGTACCACGTGCAGTGGGCCAGGACCAGGGCGCCGATCCCGACCACGACGAGGAACATCAGCCACTGCAGGACGCCCATCGTCAGCGCGACCTCGAGGTCGAGCGAGGGCACCCACGACAGCACGTCGGTGGGGCCGTCCCCCTCCCGCACCGCACCGGTGTGCGCGACGGCCCACACCAGGCTGCCCGCGGGGACCGCGGCGAGGACGGCGAACGCGCGCGTCCCCAGGCGACCGACCAGCCAGGGCGCCCCGAGTCCCGCCACGAAGTGGAGCAGGACGATCAGGTGCACGCGCATCCTCGGCAGTGGTCAAGGGTCGTGCCCGGAATCCTACCGAGCGCGCTCTTCGGTGCTCTACCCGGTCCTCGGCCCGCGATCCCCCAGCGCCAGGCGCGGCCAGTTGGCGGTGTCGGCCAGCAGCTGGCGGTCGTGGGTGGCGACGACCACGGCGCACGAGGCCGTCTCCAGCGCTCGGGTGAGCTCGTCCACCAGGGCGATCGAGAGGTGGTTCGTCGGCTCGTCGAGCAGCAGGACGTCGGGGCGTGCGGCGAGGCAGAGGGCGAGGTGCAGGCGACGCCGCTGACCCTCGGAGAGCCGGTCGACGGGGGTGCGCAGCGCCTCCTCGTCGAGCAGGCCGGTGGCTCGC
>NZ_VLJQ01000081.1:22045-39485 GCF_007829375.1 Nocardioides sp. J9
GCACGAGCCGGTCGCCGCCAGCGAGCGAGAGGTCCAGGTGCCCCCGGAGCCGGCCGGCCACGGCGACCCCGCGGGCGTCGAGCAACGGCCGCCCCCGTCGTACGCGCAGGGCGGGGAAGGACAGTGCTCGCGGGGGCTCCGGGACGGTGACCCGGTGCTCGTCGAGCTCCCCGACGCGCCGGTTGAGGGCGCGGACCACGCCGCCCGCGCGGGTCGCCCGCTGGTGCTTGCCCGTCCCCTTGTCCGGGCGCCACCCGGTGCGCAGCCGCCCCCGGGCCTCGTCGGCCGCCCGCTCCAGCGCTGCGTGCTCGGCGACCTGCTCGGCATGCTCCTGCTCCCAGCGCTCGCGCTCGCGCCGGCGGCCGGTGACCCAGCCGTCGTACCCGCCGGCGTGGACGCGGGGCCGTCCGTCGCGGCTGGGGTCGAGATCGAGGAAGGTGGTGGTGACCTCCCGCAGGAGCGCGCGGTCGTGGCTGACCACGGCGACGCCCCCGGGGTGCTCGCGCAGGCGGCGGGCCAGGAAGTCGAGGGCCGCGGCGTCGAGGTGGTTGGTCGGCTCGTCCAGCAGGAGCAGGTCGACACCGGAGGCGAGGACGACGGCCAGGCGCACCCGGTAGCGCTGGCCGACCGACAGCGTGGACAGCCGCCGGCCCCGGTCGGTGCACGCGCCGAGGCCGGCCAGGGCGACGTCGACACGGCGCTCGGCGTCCCAGGCGTCGAGCCGGGTGGCGGCCTCGAGCGCCCGTGCGTAGGCGTCCTCGGCGTCCGGCTCCCCGGCGGCGAGTGCCTCCGTCGCGGCGTCCAGTCGGTCGAGGGCGTCGAGCGCGTCGCCGACCGCGTCGCGGACGAGGTCGCCGACCGTGCGGTCGTCGGCGACGTCGAGGGTCTGCTCGACCAGGGCCAGCGTGCCGGCGCGGCTCACCGTGCCGCGGTCCGGAGGGAGGTCGCCGGCGAGGACGTGCAGGAGCGTGGTCTTGCCGCGGCCGTTCTCGCCGACCACGGCGAGGCGCGACCCGGCGCCGACGGTCACGTCGACGCCGGACAGGACGGTGCGGCCGCCGCGCGCGACGGTGACGCCCTCGGCGCGCAGGTGCGCCGCGGCGCCCGCGGACAGGTCGGCAGCGACGTCGGTGGGTGTGCCGGCAATGAGGGATGAAGGAGTGCGAAGCATGCGTGATCTCTCGGCTCGTCGGGAGCCGGGCAGCACGCGGGCCGCCCGGCGGTATCCGGACGGCGGCGAGAGGTCAGTCGGGGTCTGCCGCCGTCAGCGGCTCGACCAGGGCTTCTTCGCGTAGCAGCACATGGCGTGGACTGTACGGGTCGCAGCGGGGTGGGCGACAGCGATTTTGTCGCGCCCGGTGCGGGTACCGCGTCGGGCATGACGGCAGCCAGCTCCGCGCACCTCTCCCAGGACACCCGGCCGACGAGGGCAGTCGGTCTCCTCTACGGGATCGGCTTCGGTGCCTTCGTCGACGGGATCGTGCTGCACCAGCTGCTGCAGTGGCACCACATGGTCAGCCACGTGGACGACTACCCGACGACCACCGTGGCCGGGCTGGAGGCGAACACGCTCGCCGACGGGCTGTTCCACGCGGTCGCCTGGGTGTGCCTGCTCGCAGCCGCGATCTGCACGTTCCGCGCCTGGCGCGCCGGGCGCCTGTCGCCCCGCTGGTCCTTCCACGTCGGCCTCGCCCTCGCCGGGTGGGGCCTGTTCAACCTGGTCGAGGGCCTCGTCGACCACCACCTGCTCGGGGTCCACCACGTGCGCGACGACCTGTCCGCACCACTCGCGTGGGACCTCGGCTTCCTCGCCCTCGGTGCCGTCCTCGTCGCGGGCGGCTGGCTGCTGCACCGGGCCGGCGCCGACCGGGTCGGCGCCGACCGGGACGGGGTCAGCTCGACCTGACGGCCCGGCGGACGGCGCGGGCGCCTCGGACCGCCGCCCACGCGCCGAGTGCCCACGGCAGTGCGACGACGACCGGGTCCAGCGCCTGGTGGCGCACGTCCAAACGACCGCGCCCCACCCGGGAGGCCAAGCCGTCGCGGGTGATCTCGGCCCGGATGCCGGTCTCGGTGACCGGGTTGTCCGGCCGGCCGCGGACCAGCGCGACGGCGGTCTGCTCGACGACGTCGATCCGGTCCGCGCCCAGCAGGAGCAGCCAGTGCGCGGCCCGGGCCTCGCTGAAACGGCGGTAGGCGAGCCGTCGGACGGCACCGGACAGGCCGCGCAGCGGGACGCTGGTGCCGAAGACCGGGGTGAGCCGGGCGTGCTCGATCGACCGCTCCCGCGGCTGGGGTTCCGGTTGCTGCTCGGGGAGGTCCCACGGGACGCGGGTGGACCGCCCGTCGACCTCGCGCGGGTACGACGGACGGTCGGCCGGGTCGAGGTCGGCTCCCCAGCCGGGGATCCGGGCGCGCAGCTCGTCCGCGGACGGGATGCCGCGTCGGGCGGTGGCGGCGTAGGGCGTGTCGCTCATCATCGGTCCCTTCGGATTCAGGCGGCGCTCGGCGTGATGACGGGCTTGATGCAGTCGTCGAGCTTGGCCGAGAACATGTGATAGCCCTCCGCGACGTGCTCCAGCGGGATGCGGCGGGTGACCAGCTCGCTGGGGCGCAGGTGACCGGCCCGGATGTGTTCGAAGAGACGCGGCCACTGGCGCTTGACCGGGCACTGGTTCATCCGCATCGTCAGCCCCTTGTTGAGCGCGTCGCCGAACTTCACGAGGCTGAACATCGGGCCGTAGGCACCGACCACCGCGACCGTGCCGCCCTTCGCGTCGCCCGGGTGCTCGATCCGTGGCCGCGGCTTCTCCTCGACCCGGACGCGGTAGGGGCCGCGGTAGACCATCGCCTTCATCGTTCCTCCTGTGTCAGCTGTCGAGGTGCTCTGCGGCGAGCCCGGTCATCGCCGAGAGCGCCAGGGTGCGGGAGAGCAGGTCCGCCGCGCGCGGCCACCGGTGCCGGAGCAGGGCGAGCCCCGCGCCGAACCAGATCGACAGGCACCACGGGCACTGCAGCAGGTAGGCCACCTTCGAGTCCTCCACGTCGCCGTACCTCTCGTGGACCGTGGACCGCAACGGCTCGGCGACGCGGTCGTCGCGCACCAGCCTCATGAGGCGGTACGTCGCAAGGCCGTCGACGAGCAGGTCGGTCGCGGCGTGGGGGCGGGTCGACATGGGGCCGTACCCGGCGGTGTCGGGGCTAGCCGCTGCCCACCGCGAGGAAGGGGCGGCCTGTCCTCGAAAACGCTGGACCGGTCTGGACCAGCGACCCCGGGGTACCAGTCGTCCAGTCGTGGATGGCTCGACACCAGGGGGGAAGAGATGACCGTCCAGCAGCACCACACCGACACGACCGAGGTCGATGAGTTCTCGGGACTCGTCCTGGTCCTGTCCGTCCTGGCCATGGCCGCCGTGCTCGTGATGGCCCTGACCTGAGCCGGAAAGAGAAACTAGGGGGAAGACATGTACATCGGACTCGGCATCGTCCTGCTGGTCCTCGGTGCGATCCTGGCGCTCGACGTCATCACCGTGGACCTGGAGTTCATCAACGACGGCGCGCTCGGCACGATCCTGATCGTCGCCGGCATCGTCGCCATCGTGCTCTCGTTGCTCTACGCGCCGCCGTGGCGCCGCCGCGAGGAGGTCGTCCACCGCGACGACCGCCGCGTGTACTGATCAGCCACTGATCAGCGGGCGCAACAGTTCGACACCACGACGCCCCGGACCACCGGTCCGGGGCGTCGTCGTGCCCGGCACCGGATGACGTGCCGGGCAGGGGGTACGGCGCGAGGGTGCCCGCCGCGAGGCGACCTGTTCCTGCCTTCCCGCCCGCCGACGGACATGCCGACGAGCAAGGGGGACGGATGGGCAAGCGTGTGGACCGGATCGCCGAGCCGTGGGGGTCGCGGACGCCGTACGGGCCGGGCGAGGAGTGGCCGGTGCGCGTCGACACCTACCTCGCTGACGGGCTCCAGCCCGACGACGTCGACCGGTGGGTGCAGTCGGCCTCGATCCTGCACTCCAACGGCGACGCGATGGACATCGCGGTGAGGGACGGGCGGATCGTCGGAGTGCGCGGCCGGGCCACCGACCGGATCAACCACGGCCGACTCGGTCCCAAGGACCTCTTCGGCTGGCAGGCCAACGGGTCCGACGACCGGCTGACCAGGCCGCTCATCAGGCGCGGTGGTGAGCTGGTCGAGACCGACTGGGACACCGCGATGGACGCCGTCGCGGGCCGGGCCAGGCAGCTGCTCGACGAGCGGGGACCGTCCTCCATCGGCTTCTACACCTCTGGCCAGCTCTTCCTCGAGGAGTACTACACCCTCGGCCTGATCGCGCACGGTGGCATCGGCACCAACCACGTCGACGGCAACACCCGCCTGTGCACGGCGACGGCGGCCGCGGCGCTCAAGGAGTCCTTCGCCTGCGACGGCCAGCCGGGGTCCTACAGCGACATCGACCACGCCGACGTCATCTGCCTCTACGGGCACAACATGGCCGAGACGCAGACGGTGCTGTGGAGCAGGATCCTCGACCGGCTGGAGGGTCCCGAGCCGCCCGCCCTCGTCTGCGTCGACCCCCGCCGCACCCCGGTCGCCGAGCACGCCACCGTCCACCTCGCGCCGCGGCCCGGCACGAACGTGATGCTGATGAATGCCCTCCTGCACGAGCTGCTGGAGAACGACTGGGTCGACCACGAGTACGTCGACGCCCACGCGGTGGGCTTCGCGGAGCTGCAGAAGATGGTCGCGGGCACGACCGTCGAGCGCGCAGCCGAGGTGTGCGGCGTCCCTGCAGGCGACCTGCGCGAGGCGGCACGCCTGATCGGCTCGGCGGACCGACTCATGTCGACCGTGCTGCAGGGCTTCTACCAGTCCCACCAGGCCACGGCGGCCGCGGTGCAGGTGAACAACGTGCACATCGTGCGCGGGATGCTCGGCCGCCCGGGCTGCGGCCTGCTGCAGATGAACGGCCAGCCGACGGCGCAGAACACCCGTGAGTGCGGTGCGGACGGGGACCTCGCCGGCTTCCGCAACTGGTCCAACGACGCGCACGTCCACGACCTCGCCCGGGTCTGGAACATCGAGCCGATGGAGATCCCGCACTACACGGCTCCGACCCACCTCATGCAGATGATGCGGTACGTCGAGGACGGCTCCCTCAGGTTCCTGCACGTGTCGGGGACCAACCCGGCGGTGTCGCTCCCCGAGCTGGGGCGGATCCGTTCCCTGCTGTCGCAGGACCGGCTCTTCCTCGTCGTGCAGGACCTCTTCCTGACCGAGACCGCGCAGCTCGCCGACGTGGTGCTCCCTGCGGCGACCTGGGGGGAGAAGACCGGGACCTTCACCAACGTCGACCGCACGGTCCACCTCTCCGAGAAGGCGGTCGAACCGCCCGGGGAGGCACGGCCGGACCTCGACATCCTCGTCGACCTGTCGCGCCGGCTCGACCTGCGCGACAAGGACGGGGCGCCGCTGGTCACATGGTCGACGCCGGAGGAGGCGTTCGAGGCGTGGAAGGAGTGCACCCGCGGACGTCCGTGCGACTACACCGGCATGACCTACGACCGGCTCCGCGGTGGCTCCGGCATCCAGTGGCCCTGCAACGACGAGCACCCGGACGGCACCGAGCGGCTCTACGCGGACGGGCAGTTCTGGGCACACCCCGACCAGTGCGAGAGCTACGGCTGCGACATGGTCACCGGGGCGCCGGTCGAGCCGACCGAGTACAAGGCGCTGAACCCGCACGGCAAGGCGGTCATCAAGGCGGCGGAGTACCTGCCACCCCACGAGGTCCCCTCCCCGGAGCACCCGTTCCAGCTGATCACCGGACGCACGCTCTACCACTTCCACACCCGGACGAAGACCGGCCGTGCGCCGCAGCTCCAGGACGCCGCGCCGGAGGTGTGGGTCGAGGCGTCGGCGGAGGACGCCGCGGAGCAGGGCTGGCAGGAGGGCGACGTGCTCCGCGTGAGCACCCCCCGCGGTTCGGTGACCGCACGGTTGCGGGTCAGCGGGATCCGCCCCGGCGTGCTCTTCCTGCCGTTCCACTACGGCTACTGGGACCGCGACGCGAGCAACGCGGCCGGCGACGAGCGGGACCGCGCCGCCAACGAGCTGACGCTGACCGACTGGGACCCCGCGTCGAAGCAGCCGATCTTCAAGACCGCCGCAGCAGGTGCCACGAGGATCGGGCCGGCCGACGGGCCGGCGCCGGCCCCGACCACCACCGCCTCGCGCCCGGTGGCCGGCGGTGCCCCACCGACGCGCGGGGGCGCGCCGGCGCTCGTCGACGAGGAAATGGACCAGGACGGAGGTGCCCGATGAGGCTCGTCCAGACCCTGCGCAGCCTCCACGGCAACAAGGTGGCCGCGGCGATCGAGGAGCTGCACCGCGCCGAGAACGACCTCGCCGGGGACCTGCTCTCGCTGGCGGACCAGAACAAGACCGACCACGAGGTCTTCCACGTCGCCCGCGACATCGCCGGCTGGTCGCAGGTCCACGTCCGCCGCCTCGCCGAGGTCGGGCACGACTACGGCCTCGACCTCGACCCCGAGCCGGAGGAGGAGTCGGCGGTCCTGGCCAGGCTGAAGCAGAAGGGGGCGGAGGTCGTCGGCCGCCTCCACGAGCCCGGCCTGCTGCTCCTCGCCGACCTGCGCCACCTCCACCGCACGGCCGCCGGCGTGTCCCTCGACTGGGAGGTCCTGGCCCAGACCGCTCAGGCGATGAAGGACGAGCGGCTGCTCGCCGTCGCGGAGGACTGCCACCCCCAGACCCTGCGCCAGATGCGGTGGGCCAACGCGAAGGTGAAGGAGACCGCTGCCCAGGTGATGGTGACCGGCTGAGCCGGCGACCGGATCAAACCCTCTCCGCACGGGTACGGCGCGGGGACGTCTCGACGAGAGGGAGCCCCCCCATGGTTGACAGTGGCAAGGCAGCGCGCGTGGTCCGGAAGGCCGTGCGCAGTGCGGTGAGCCAGGCGGCGGAGACCGCGCTGGAGAAGGTCGCGGGCCTGGAGGCCCAGCGGGCGCCGGGGGTCCCCGGCGCGAAGCCGCCGACGGTGAAGGAGCCGACCAAGCCGGTCGAGCCGCTCCCGCCGAAGCCGGACCAGGCCGCGCCGGAGCGTCGTACCCCCACCGGGGCGGAGACGATCGTGCCGCGCGAGGACATGGCGCAGCAGGGCAAGTTCCTCACCACCTCGACCGGCGCGCGGCTGCGCGACAGCGACCACTCGCTGAAGGCGGGGAGCCGGGGACCGACGCTGCTGCAGGACCACCACCTGCGCGAGAAGATCACGCACTTCGACCACGAGCGGATCCCCGAGCGGGTGGTGCACGCCCGCGGTGCCGGCGCGCACGGCGTCTTCGTCGGCTACGGCAACGCGAAGCCGATCTGCCAGTCGAAGTTCCTCGGCCGCGGCGTCGAGACCCCCGTGTTCGTGCGGTTCTCGACGGTGCTCGGCTCGCGCGGCTCGGCCGACACGGTGCGCGACACCCGCGGCTTCGCGACGAAGTTCTACACCAGCGAGGGCGTCTTCGACCTGGTGGCCAACAACATCCCGGTCTTCTTCATCCAGGACGGCATCAAGTTCCCCGACGTCATCCACGCCGGGAAGCCCCACCCGGATCGGGAGATCCCGCAGGCGCAGAGCGCGCACGACACCTTCTGGGACTTCGTCTCGCTGCACACCGAGGCGCAGCACCACACGATCTGGAACATGTCCGACCGCGGGATCCCGCGGTCCTACCGGACGATGGAGGGCTTCGGCGTCCACACCTTCCGCACCGTCAACGCCCAGGGCGAGACGGCGCTGGTGAAGTTCCACTGGAAGCCCAGGCTCGGCGTGCACTCCCTGACCTGGGAGGAGGCGCAGATGATCGGCGGCATCGATCCCGACTTCCACCGCCGCGACCTGTACGACGCCATCGAGTCCGGCGCGTACCCCCAGTGGGAGCTGGGCGTCCAGGTGTTCGAGGACACCGCGGACGAGACCTTCGAGGGCATCGACCTGCTCGACCCGACCAAGATCGTGCCCGAGGAGCTCGCGCCGGTGCAGCCCATCGGCCTGCTGACGCTGACCGGCAACCCGACGAACTTCTTCGCCGAGACCGAGCAGGTCGCCTTCCACGTCGGCAACCTGGTGCCGGGCATCGACGTCACCAACGACCCGCTGCTGCAGACCCGGCTGTTCTCGTACGTCGACACCCAGCTCACCCGGCTCGGCGGGCCGAACTTCAACCAGATCCCGATCAACCGGCCGCACGCTCCAGTCAACGACATGTTCCGCGACGGCTTCCACCAGCACGCCGTGCACTCCGGCGTCGCGCCGTACAAGCCGAACTCGCTCGACGGCGGCTGCCCGTTCTTCGCCGGCGCCGCGCGCGACGGCGCCTTCGTCGACGTGCCGGTCCGGGTCGCGGAGTCGGTCAAGGAGCGCGACGTCCCGGTGTCCTTCGCCGACCACTACAGCCAGGCCCGGCTGTTCTGGCACAGCATGACGCCGGTCGAGAAGCAGCACATCATCCTCGCCTACACCTTCGAGCTGGGCCGCTGCTACGAGCAGGCGATCCGGGAGCGGCAGCTGCTCGCGCTCGCGCAGATCGACCCCGAGCTGTGCTCCGAGGTCGCCGCCGGGCTCGGCCTCCCGGCGCCCGTCGCCGACGGTCCGCTGCCCGACGTCGTGCCCAGCCCGGCGCTGTCGCAGCTCGGCCAGGAGTGGCCGACGGACGGCCGTCTCATCGGGATCGTCGTCGCCGACGAGGGTGACCTCGACGGCGTGCAGGACCTGGTCGAGACGATCGGCGACCGCGGCATGGTCGCACTGGTGGTCGGTCCGCACGGCGGCAAGCTCTCCGACGGCACGGTCGTGCAGCGCACCTTCGGCACCGGCCGCTCCGTGGAGTACGACGCCCTGCTGGTCGCCGGCTGCCCGGCCCCCGCCCCGGACGCGATCCCGGTGCGGGACCACAAGGTCGACGACCCGACCCAGCCGCTGGACCCCCGCGTCCGGCTGATGCTGGAGGAGTGCTTCCGCCACGCCAAGGCGATCGGTGCCTGGGGTGCCGGTGCCGACGCCCTCGCCGCCGCCGGACTGCCCGCCGACGGCGCGGGCATCGTCGAGGGTGACGCGCCGGGCGAGGTGCTCGACGAGGTCCAGGCGCTGATGCGCAACCACCGGGCCTGGGAGCGGTTCGCGCCGGTCGAGGCGACCGTCTGAACCGACCGCTCGAGACCAGGAGGGTCCGGTCCGCCCGGGGGCGGTCGGGCCGGACCCTCCGACCTCGACCGGGTGCGGCGGCTTCGCCGATTCGGGCCCGGCGGGGCGCCGCACCGTCCTACGCTGCCCCGATGGGCTGGAAGGACATCGCGAGGCTCGGCAAGGAGTGGGCCGAGGCGAAGAAGACCGAGCTGCTGACGACCGACAACCGCGAGCGGGACGACGCCCGCGCCGCGCAGGAGGACGTCGACCGCCGCACCCAGCAGGAGATGGGCACCTCCCTCCTCGAGGCGGTGCTCCCCGAGAAGTGGGCGCAGCGGGTCACCGACACCCGCCCCGAGAACGTGGCCACGCGCCGCGAGGCCGCGGAGCGCCAGGAGCAGCAGGCCCGTCGCGAGCGGCTGGCAGGCGCCGCGACCGACGCCGTCGAGCTCACCCTGACCGGCGGCGAGCAGGGCACCGTGGCGGCCGACCTCCCGGTCCAGGTCGAGGTCCGCCGCGGCGGTGAGCCGTACGACGACGGCCCGGCCCCGCTGGACTGGCTGGTCGTCCGCGTCGAGTCGTCCGACCCGGTCCCCCTCGGCACCACGACCCTGACCGAGCTGTCGGTCGCCGTGCCCGCCTTCACCGGACCGGGCCGCTACGACCTCGTCGACCTGATGCGTCGCGGCGAGGCGGGCGAGATCGAGTGGTGGGAGGTCCTCGACACCTACCTCGCGCCGGGCCCCGAGGCCGACGACACCACCTGGTACCCCGACCTCTCCGGCGACTCCGGCGAGGCCTGGGTGGAGGTCGCGCCCGACGGGCTCGTCCTCGACCTGCCGCTGCAGTCCGCGGTCTGCGCGGTCCGGCTGCGCGGCCGGGTCGCGTTCACGCTGCCCGGCTGAGCCGGACCACCGCGACTACGGCTCGACGGTGACCTTGATGGCCTCGCCGCGCTCGACGGTGCCGAAGGCCTCCATCACGTCGGCGAGCGGGATGTGGCGGGTGATCAGGTCCTTGACCGGCACCTGCCCGGTGGAGATGTACTCCAGCGCCCGCTTGTTGTGCTCCGGGGCCGAGCCGTTGGCGCCGTGGATGTGCAGCTGGCGGTAGTGCACGACGTTGGAGTCGCAGGTGATGGTCGGGTTCGTCTTCGGCAGGCCGCCGAAGAAGGAGATCCGGCCGTTGCGGGCGGCCATCGCGATGGCCTGCTCCTGGGTGATGTTGGCGGCGGTGGCCGTGATGATGACGTCCGCACCGCGGCCGCCGGTGAGCTCCATGACCCGCTCCACGACGTCGACCTGGCTGGCGTCGATGACCTCGTCGGGGTCGACGGCGTCGGCGGACATCTTCAGCCGGTCGGCGTTCACGTCGACCACGTAGACCGGGCCGGCCTTGTGCACGCCGCGGGCGATCCGGATGTGCATGCAGCCGATCGGGCCGGCGCCGAAGACGACGACGGTGTCGCCCTCCTCGATGCCCAGCAGCTCCTGGGCGTTGATCGCGCACGCGAACGGCTCGGCGGCGGAGGCCTCGTCGAAGCCCACGTTGTCGGGGATGCGGTTCAGCCCGTCGACCTTCAGCACCTGGCGGGGGACGACCATGTACTCGGCGAACCCGCCGTCGTACTGGTAGCCGACCGACGTCTGGTTCTGGCAGACCGCCATCCAGCCCTTGCGGCACTCGTGGCACTCACCGCACGGCACGGCGGCGATGACCTGGACCCGGTCGCCGACCTGCCAGTCGCTGCCGTAGGTCGTGTTGACGTCGGCGCCGACCTCGACGACCTCGCCGGCGACCTCGTGGCCCGTGATCCGCGGGGGCGTCAGGTTCTGGTGGCCGTTGTGGAGGATCTTCACGTCCGTGCCGCAGGTGGAGCAGTTGCGGACGCGGATCTTGACCTCGTCGGGTCCGCAGTCCGGCTCGGGGACCTCCTCGAGGCGGACGTCCTCGGGGGCGTAGAAGCGCAGGGCCAGCATGGTCGGAACCTTTCGGGTCGGGGTCTCGCCGTCCCCACCGTAACGCCATTTCGGGCAGGAAACCACACATCTGATGCCCGAATATGCCCGAAGGGTGTTGCTTTGTGCCCGAATCTGGGGTCTACTGCTGGTGTCCCTGTGACCGGCATCACGTTCGCCGGTGTCCCGACCCAGGGCGAGCACGAACGGAGATCCCGCGATGTCGACCACCTCCCCGGCCCAGCGGACCGGCGTCCGCGTCCACGTACAGAAGTTCGGCACGAGCCTGTCGAACATGGTCATGCCGAACATCGGCGCCTTCATCGCCTGGGGCCTGATCACGGCCCTGTTCATCGAGGTCGGCTGGCTGGCCGAGCTCGGGATCGGCGACGACCCGGACGGGTGGGTCGCCGAGATCGGCGGCTGGGGCGAGTACGCCGGTGGCGGCATCGTCGGCCCGATGATCACCTACCTGCTGCCGATCCTCATCGGCTACACCGGCGGGCGGATGCTCTACGACACCCGCGGCGGCGTGGTCGGCGCGATCGCCACCATGGGCGTCGTCGCCGGCACCGAGATCCCGATGTTCCTCGGCGCGATGATCATGGGCCCGCTCGGCGGCTGGACCATGAAGCACATCGACGCCCTGTGGGACGGCAAGATCCGCCCCGGCTTCGAGATGCTCGTCAACAACTTCTCCGCCGGCATCTGGGGCGCGGTCGTCGCCACCTTCGGCTTCTTCGTGATGAGCCCGATCGTCACCTTCCTCAGCGACCGGCTCGGTGACGGCGTCGACTTCCTCGTCGACAACAGCCTGCTCCCGCTGACCTCGCTCATCATCGAGCCCGCGAAGGTGCTCTTCCTCAACAACGCCATCAACCACGGCGTGCTGACCCCGCTCGGCAGCAGCGAGGTGCTGGAGGACGGCAAGTCGGTGCTCTTCCTGCTCGAGGCCAACCCCGGTCCCGGCCTGGGCCTGCTGCTCGCCTTCATGGTGTTCGGCAAGGGGGTGGCGAAGGCGTCGGCCCCGGGCGCCGCGATCATCCACTTCCTCGGCGGCATCCACGAGATCTACTTCCCCTACGTGCTGATGAAGCCGAAGCTGATCGTCGCGATGATCGCGGGCGGCATGACCGGCGTCTTCGTCAACGTCATCTTCGACGTCGGCCTGCGCGCACCGGCCGCGCCCGGCTCGGTGTTCGCGGTCTACGCGCAGACCGCCAGCGACAGCTACATCGGCGTCACCCTGTCGATGCTGGCCGCGGCCGGCGTCACCTTCCTGGTCGCGGGCGTCCTGCTCCGCGCCGAGCGCGGCGACGGTGAGGACGACCTCGCCGCCGCGACCGCCAGCATGGAGGCGATGAAGGGGAAGCGGTCCATCGCGTCCAGCGCGCTGGGCGGCGCCCGCGGCACCATCGAGCGGATCGTCTTCGCCTGCGACGCGGGCATGGGCTCCTCCGCGATGGGCGCCTCGGTCCTGCGCCGCAAGATCCAGGCAGCCGGCTTCTCGAACGTCACCGTCACCAACCAGGCGATCGCCAACCTGGCGGACGACGTCGACCTCGTGGTCACCCACCGCGACCTCATCGACCGCGCGAAGCAGAGGACCCCCTCGGCGGTGCACGTCTCCGTCGACGACTTCATGAGCACGCCGCGCTACGACGAGATCGTCGAGCTGCTGGGACAGAGCGGTGCACCGCAGGGAAGTGCGCCGCAGGGCGGGGCGCACGCGGCGACAGAGCCCGAGCCCGAGCCGGCAGCCGGAAAGGACGACGGCAGCGTGCTCGCCTCGTCCGCGATCGTCCTGGCCGGCACCGCCCGCACCCGCGACGACGCGATCACCGAGGCCGGTGAGCTGCTGGTCGCCGCGGGGGTCGTCGAGCCGTCGTACGTCGCGGCCATGCACGAGCGGGAGAAGTCGGTCTCGACCCACATGGGCAACGGCCTGGCGATCCCGCACGGCACCAACGAGGCCAAGGCGGCCGTGCGTCGCACCGGCATCTCGTTCGTCCGCTACGCCGAGCCGGTCGACTGGAACGGCAAGCCCGCCGAGTTCGTGGTCGGCATCGCGGGGCAGGGCAACGAGCACCTCGGCCTGCTGAGCCGGATCGCGCAGGTGTTCCTCGACGAGGAGCAGGTCGCCCGGCTCCGGGCGGCCGGCAGCGAGGAGGAGGTGCGCGCCGTCCTCGACGGCGTCCGCGCCTGACCGGGACCGCCCCGTGGTCGCGGCGACGGTGCAGCACAATGGCGCCGTGGATTCGGAGACCAGGCAGGCGATGATCCTCGAGCGGGCACGGACCGAGGGCCGGGTCGAGGTCATCGCGATGGCCGACGAGCTGGGTGTGGCGACGGAGACGATCCGCCGGGACCTCCGGGTCCTGGCGGACCGTCGCCTCGTCAAGCGCACCCACGGCGGCGCGATCCCGCTCGAGAGCGCGGCCTTCGAGTCCGGCGTCGAGTACCGCAGCCGCGTCGACATCGCCCAGAAGCGCCGCATCGCCGCCGCAGCCGCCGACCTGCTGCACGGCGCCGAGACCGTCTACATCGACGAGGGGTTCAGCCCCCGCCTGGTCGCCGAGAAGCTCGCGCGCCGGGAGCTGACCGTGGTGACCTCGTCCCTGCTCGCGGCGGAGGCCCTCGCCGACAGCACCACCGTCACCGTGATGCTGCTGGGCGGCCGGATGCGGGGGCGCACCCTCGCCACCGTGGGGGAGTGGAACGCCAGCGTGCTGCGCGGGCTGACGATCGACCTCGCCTACCTCGGCACGAACGCCGTCTCCGTCGACGACGGCCTGACCACTCCCGACCCGGCGGTCGCCGCCATCAAGGGCGAGGCGGTCCGCCGCTCGCGGCGTCGAGTGCTCATCGCCGCCCACAGCAAGTTCGGGATCACCAGCTTCTGCAGGTTCGCCGACGTGGCCGACTTCGAGACGATCGTGACCGGCACCGAGCTCGACCGCGCGGAGGCCGACCGCTACCACGCGCTCGGCCCCGAGGTGCTGCGCGTCTGAGCGCTTCCGGGCCTCCACGAGGACCGCTCGCGCGAGTAGCCTGAGGCCGTGGCCGGTCCGGTCGACCCGCACGACACCCTCGGGCCGGTCGGCCTCGCCTCGAGCGCAAGGACTACGCGACGGCCTACGCCGCCCTCCGCCCGCTCGCGGACCAGCAGTGCCTCGACGCCGACGCCTTGTCGATGCTCACCGAGGCGACCTGGTGGCTGGGCCGGATCTCCGAGTACCTCGACCTGTGCGAGGTGCTCCACCGGCGCTACCTCGACGAGGGCAGGGTCGACCGCGCCGCCGCGCGGGCGCTGGACGTCGGGGTCACCTGGCTGATGCGCGGCGAGCCGGCGCTGGGCTCGGGCTGGCTCAGCCGGGGCCGGCGGCTCCTCGAGGGCGTGCCGCCCGGGCACTGGCACGGGGTCCTGCTCTGGGCCGACGGGTGGCAGGCCCTCGAGGCGGGGCGGGTCGACGACGCAACCCAGCAGGGGGAGCAGCTGGAGCGGCTCGGCCGCGACCTGGCCGACGACACCCTCGTCGCGCTCGGGCTGGTGCTCCAGGGCGTGGTCCGGTTGTGGGACGGCCGGCTGCGGGAGGGCTTCGCCGTGCTCGACGAGGCGATGCTCCCCGTCCTCGCGGACCGTGTCGAGCGCGAGTTCACCGGCAACATCTACTGCACGATGATCTCGGCCTGCCACGACCTGATGGACCTCGACCGGGCCAGGGAGTGGACCCGCGTGACGGAGCGCTGGGTCGAGGGCTTCTCGGACGCCGTGATGTTCCTCGGCGTGTGCCGGGCGCACCGGCTGCAGCTGCACGTGCTCGAGGGGGCGTGGCCCGACGTGGAGCGGGAGGCGGCCGAGGTCGAGCGCGACCTCGCCGACCTCAACGTCGAGGCCGTGGCGGAGGCGGCCTACCAGCTCGGTGAGAGCTGCCGGGTCCGCGGCCAGCTCGACCGTGCGACCGCGCACTACCGGCGGGCTGCCGGCCTGGGGCGCGACCCGCAGCCGGGAGCCAGCCTGCTCCAGCTCGCGCGTGGTGACGCCGACGGTGCCTGTGCCTCGATCACCGCCGCGGTCGTCGCCGCACCATCGCCGTTCCTCCGGGCCCGGCTGCTCCGCGCCCAGGTCCAGGTCGCGCTCGCCTCGGACCACCCGGCGACCGCGGCGGGCGCCGCCGACGCGCTGGAGGGCCTGGCGGACCGCTACCCGACGCCGGGCTTCACGGCCTGGGCCGAGGAGGGCCGCGGTGCCGTCCTGCTCGCTCAGGACCGCCCGGCCGAGGCGGCGCCGCTGCTCTCGTCGGCCGCGGCGCGGCTGACCCGCCTCGGCCTGCGGTACGACGCCGCGCGAGCCTCGCTGCTGCTGGCCGATGTCCTCGCAGCGACCGGCGACGACGACGCCGCGCGGCTGCTGCGGCGCAGCGCCGCCGACGACCTCGACGCGCTCGGGGTCCCGGTCCCGTCCACCGGTGGCCCAGCCTCCCTCCCCGGGGGCCTCACCGCCCGGGAGGCCGAGGTGCTGGCGAGGGTCGCGACCGGCGCGACGAACCGCGAGGTCGCCGCGTCGCTGACGATCAGCGAGGCCACGGTGCGGCGCCACCTCGCGAACGTCTACGTCAAGCTCGGGGTGTCGTCCCGGACGGCGGCCGCGGCCTGGGCGCACGAGCACCACCTCGACGTACCCCTCCAGCGCTGAGCGGGCGGCGCCGCGCCTGCACCATTCGGACCACGCGGCGGCACGTCTCCGCACCACTCGGTCGATGCCGGGAGCCGACCGGCGCTCCTAGCGTCGTCGCAACGGCGCCGGCCGGGCGCCCGCAGGAAGGGAGACGGGGATGACCGCCACCACCGAGACCAGGGCGCAGGTCGCGCCCGACCCCGCCGCCGTCGAGGCGTTCGCCGACCGGAGGATCGGCGTCGTCAACGGAGCGGCGACCGCGCTGATGACCAGCATCGGCCACCAGACCGGCCTCTTCGAGGCCCTCGCCGGCCAGCCGCCGCAGACGAGTGCGGAGCTGGCAGGCCGTGCCGGCCTCGACGAGCGCTACGTGCGGGAGTGGCTGAACGCGATGACGACGGCCCGCATCGTCGTCCACGACCCGGAGGCCGTCACCTACGCGCTGCCGCCGGAGCACGCCGCGCTGCTCACGGAGGCCGCCGGTCCGGACAACTTCGCCCGCCTGACGACGCTGGTGCCGATGATCGCCGAGGTGGAGCAGGGCATCGTGCGCTGCTTCCGCGAGGGCGGCGGGCTGTCGTACAGCGACTACGCCCGCTTCCACCAGCTCCAGGCCGAGGACAGCCGGGCCCTCGTGGACACCACGCTCCTCGAGAGCGTGGTGCCGGCCATCGACGGCCTGCGCGACCAGCTCGAGGCGGGGGCGCAGGTGGCCGACGTCGGGTGCGGCAGCGGCCACGCGGTCAACGTCCTGGCGCGGGCGTTCCCCGCCAGCCACTTCGTCGGCTACGACTTCTCGCCCGAGGCGCTGGACGCCGCCCGCGGCGAGGCCGCCGCGTGGGGACTGGCCAACGCCCGCTTCGAGGCGCTGGACGTGGCGACCCTCGACGAGGTGGCGGCCTATGACTTCGTCACCGCGTTTGACAGCATCCACGACCAGGCGCACCCCGCCCGGGTGCTGGGCAACATCGCCCGCGCCGTGCGCGACGACGGGGTCTTCCTGCTCGTCGACATCGAGGCGTCCAGCCACGTGCACGAGAACATCGACCACCCGTTCGGGCCGTTCCTCTACACGGTCTCGACCATGCACTGCATGAGCGTCTCGCTCGGGCTGGGCGGCGACGGGCTGGGCACGGCGTGGGGCCTCCAGCTGGCCACGTCGATGCTCCACGACGCCGGCTTCGGCGACGTCCGCAAGATCGACGTCGCCGCGGACCCGGTCAACGCCTACCTGGCCTGCCGCAAGTGACGGGCCCGCCGCCGCGGGAGTGTTCCCCGTGGCGGCGRGSCMCCGGCGCTCGACCGGGACGATCCGGCGGTCAGCGCGCCGGCACGAGCCGCCCGTCCTCCGACACCCATGCGCTCGCCGGGGGCGGGGCGACCGGTGGGGTCGGCGGGCGGCGGCGCGGCCAGGCCCGCTCGCCGAGCAGTACCAGCACGGCCGGGAGCACGACGAGGCGGATGACCGTGGCGTCCACGAGGATCGCCGCGGCGAGGCCGACGCCCATCATCTTCATCTCCAGCATCGACAGCGTCGCGAAGATCGCGAACACCGACACCATCACCGCGGCGGCGCTGGTGATCACGCCGGCGGTGTCGGC
>NZ_VLJQ01000082.1:0-4145 GCF_007829375.1 Nocardioides sp. J9
CTTGCATGTGTTAAGCACGCCGCCAGCGTTCGTCCTGAGCCAGGATCAAACTCTCCATAAGAAAATCAATCCCAACAAAGAAACTGCTGACAATAAAGTCACAGAATCATTCATTGACAAGTCACATCMACAKMACAACCAACCCCGAAGAGCCAGCCGATCCGCCAATGCATACACAAACGTCACAATCGAATCTATGCATGACACACTGTTGAGTTCTCAAACATCACACGCTGCGAGGTTTCCCGTTGCCGGTTCTTCCTCGTGCTGATGTGCGCCCCGAAGGTTAGTCCTTCGTCCTGGTCTGTACCAAACCCGCAAGGCTTGCTTTTCTGACCGGGGCTCCGAGCTGGTTCTCGGGGCTGGTGGTCGCGGAGCCGGAAGCCCTCCGGCTGACCGCCGTCTTGCTTCCCGCCGCTCTCGGCGACGAAGAGAACATTACGCACTCCCCAGCAGAAGCACAAATCGAAACGACGTGACCCGGGCCACACGCCTCCAGAGGGCTCTCCGGGCGCCCCTCCAGAGCCGCTGCCGGGCGCCTGGGAAGCCCCGGCTCCACGCCTGAAAAGCACGCCAGGGAGGCCCGTGGACGGGCCTCCCTGGCGGGGTGTTCGTTGCGGCTGTCAGCGCACGCGCACGCCTGCGAACCGCTTCTTGCCGCGGCGCAGCACCAGCCACGACGAGTCGATGAGGTCGCTCGCCGCGGGCACGTGCTCGGGGTCGTCGACGCGCACGTTGTTGACGTAGGCGCCGCCCTCGGCGACGGTGCGCCGCGCCTCCCCCTTGGACTTGGCGAGGCCGGTGAGGGTCAGCAGCTCGACCACGTCGGGGATCCCGGCACCCGCGTCGAGGTCGACGGAGCCGGCCTCGGCGAGGGCGGCCTCGAGGGTCGCGGCGGAGAGGCTGGTGATGTCGCCGGTGCCGAACAGGGCCTGCGCGGCCGCCTTGGCATTCTCCGTCTCCTCCGCGCCGTGCACCAACGTGGTCACCTCGTCGGCCAGCACCTTCTGCGCCTCGCGCAGGAAGGGCTTCTCCGCGTGCCGCGCCTCCAGGTCCGCGATCTCCTCGCGGGAGAGGAACGTGAAGACGCGCAGCAGCTCGCCCACCTTCTCGTCCTCGACGTTGAGCCAGAACTGGTGGAAGGCGTACGGCGCGAGGAGGTCCGGGTCCAGCCAGAGCGCGCCGCCCTCGGTCTTGCCGTACTTCGTGCCGTCCGCCTTGGTGATGAGCGGCGTCGCGAAGGCGTGGGCGTGCCCGCCATCGGCGCGACGGATCAGGTCCACACCACCGGTGAGGTTTCCCCACTGGTCGGACCCGCCGAACTGCAGCGTCACGCCGCGCTCGCGGTAGAGGGTCAGGAAGTCCATCGACTGCAGCAGGACGTAGGAGAACTCGGTGTAGCTGATGCCCGACTCGAGGCGGCGCTTCACGGTCTCGCGCGCGAGCATCCGGTTGACCGGGAAGTGCTTGCCGATGTCGCGCAGGAATTCGATGACCGACAGTCCCTGCGTCCAGTCGTGGTTGTTGACCATCGTCGCGGCGTTGTCGCCCTCGAAGGACAGGAAGGGCTCGATCTGCGCCCGCACCCGTGCGGTCCACTCCTGGACGGTCTCGGACGAGTTCAGCGTGCGCTCCCCGCTGTCAC
Source organism: Nocardioides sp. J9 (assembly GCF_007829375.1). NCBI lineage: Bacteria > Bacillati > Actinomycetota > Actinomycetes > Propionibacteriales > Nocardioidaceae > Nocardioides > Nocardioides sp. J9. The sequence goes on from NZ_VLJQ01000082.1 coordinate 1,646, forward strand.
GCGGGTCGCCGATCATGCCGGTCGCCCCACCGACGAGCGCGAACGGCGTGTGGCCGGCGCGCTGGAGCCGCATCGCGGTGAGGATCTGGACGAGGTTGCCCATGTGCAGGCTGGGCGCCGTCGGGTCGAAGCCGACATAGAACCGGACGCTGCCCTCGGCCAGCGCTGCGCGCAGCGCGTCGCGATCGGTGGACTCGGCCAGCAGGCCGCGCCACTCGAGGTCGTCGAGGAGGGTCGGGTCGACGGACACGTCGTACTTCTTTCCGTTGAGGGCCGTGGACGCAGGCGTCCAGCTTGACCATCTAAGGGTGCCGCATCCGACGAGGACCTCTCCAATGGGTTCACGGGCGTGGGCGCGGGTACCGTGCAAGGACCATGAGCACGCGACGGGTGGCAGACCGGTATGCGCTGCGGCGAGCCGTCGGGCACGGTGCCAGCGGCGCGGTCTGGCTGGCCCACGACGAGCTGCTCGGCCGCCCGGTGGCGGTCAAGCGCACCGGCCCCGGTCCCGGGTACGACGGCCACACTGCCCAGGTCGAGCGGGAAGCGCGCCTCGCGGCGCAGCTCGGCCACCCCAACGTCGTCGCGGTCTACGACCTCGCGATCGACGAGGAGGGTGCCTGGCTCGTCATGGAGTACGTCGACGGCCCGCCGCTCTCGACGGTGGTCCGCGAGGCCGGGCCGCTCAGCCCGGACGAGGCCGCGCGGCTGGTCGCCCCCGTGGCGGACGCGCTCGCGCACGCCCACGAGCTCGGGATCGTCCACCGCGACGTGAAGCCGTCGAACATCCTCTCGCCGGGCGACGGTGGCGCGAAGCTCTCCGACTTCGGCATCGCGCGCGGCGCCGACGACGCGACGCTGACGGCCACCGGGATGGTCACCGGCTCCCCCGCCTACCTCGCGCCGGAGGTCGCGCGCGGTGGGCAGGCGACGCCGGCCAGCGACGTGTGGGCGCTCGGCGCGACGCTCGTTCACCTGCTGACCGGCCGGCCGCCGTACCACCGCGACGGGATGGACAACGGCCCGTTCGCCGTCGTGCACCGCATCGTCACCGAGGACCCGCCGGTCGTCCCCGATGCCGACTGGCTCGCMCCCCTCATCGCCGACACCATGCAGCACGACCCGGAGGCCCGGCCGTCGATGCGCGACGTCCGCGACCGCCTGGAGCGCACCGGCCGGGCCGCTGCGGAGCAGACGATGGCCCTGCCGCCGGTGCCCCCGCCTCCCCCGCCGCCTCCTGCGTACCCGCCCCCGGGCTACGCACCCGCCCCGCTGCCCGAGCAGCGCCGGCACCGCAGCCGCGTCGCCACGACCATCGCGGCCGGCTCCGCCGCCGCGGTCGCCGCGATCGCGGTGCTGGCACTCCAGGGCGGCGGCGACAGCGATCCGCCGGCGTCCGCGACGACGACCACGACCGAGGGGGTGGCCCAGTCCGAGAGCAGCGGACCGACGGAGCAGCCCGCGCCGACGGCGGAGCAGCTGGAGGAGTTCGCCCGCAGCTACGTCCGCACCGCCGACACCGACCCCTCGGCCGGGTTGCGGATGCTGACACCGGCCTACCGCAAGGCCAGCCCGGACTACGCCGACTTCTGGGGACCGATGCGCAACCCGCGGATCCTGAGGATCAGCGCGGACCCGGCGGCGATGACGGTGACCTACACCTACCGCTACCAGCTGCCGCGCGAGGGCAGTCGGACCGAAGAGGTGACCCTCGTGCTCGAGGAGCACGACGGCGACCTGCTGATCGCCGGCGCCGAGTAGCGAACCCTTGCCGAGACGTCCCGGCGAGCGGCCCCGCCTTGGGTAGCCTCGGCGAGGTGAGCGAGCACGACGCCCGGTTGGCGGACCGGGTGCGCACGCGCGGCGTCCTCGGGCCGGACGACGCCGCGCGCCTCCTGCTGCCCGTCGCCGACGACCTGGCCCGGTTGCACCGGTCCGGCCGGGCGCACGGGGCACTCTCCCCCGACGCGGTCCGCGTGGACGCGCACGGCAGCGCCCACCTGGCCGACCGCGCCGACGTGGTGCCGGACCCGACGTACACGCCGCCGGACCCGACGGCGGGGTTCCGGCCCCACCCCGCTGCCGACGACGTGTGGGCCTTTGCCGCGGTGCTGCGCTTCGTGACCACCGGGGCGGCCCCGGGCACCGGTGCAACGGTCGCGGGCATCGTCCGCGACGCCGGCTGGCTGGCCCCGGTCACGGAGCTGGCGATGGCGGCCGACCCACGGGAGCGCCCGTCCATGGGGGACGTGGCGGACTACCTGCGCGCCCGGGTCGCGCCCCCGGCGGCCGCTGCGCCCGAGGGCCGAGCCCGCGGTGGCCCCCTCCTGGTCGCCGGCGTGGTCGTCGCGGCCCTCGCGCTGGTCGGGGCGCTGCTGCTCGTCGTCGGGTCGGGCGGCGACGAGCTCCCGCAGCGCTGACGCCCGCGACGAAGAAACCACGAGCCCGCCACCGGACGCGGGACCCACCGAGGAGCCCGTCACCGCCGAGGAGCTCGAGG
>NZ_VLJQ01000082.1:4366-38089 GCF_007829375.1 Nocardioides sp. J9
GAGCTGCCCGGAGGGTCCGCCCGCACCGAGGACATCACGCTGCGCCTGGTCGAGCGCGGTGGGCGGCTGCTCATCGCGGGGGCGACGGCACGCTGGCGGCCGTGGCCGCCTCGACCGGATCCGGGTCACCGGCGACGAAGAGGTACTCGACGTTGCGCAGCCGGCGGACCTCACCGACCCGCTGGCCGGTCGGGCCGTGGATGCCGATCTGCGCCCCGACGTACCGCTTGCGCTCGAAGGCGAGGACGGCGACCTCGCGGTGCCCGGCGTCGCGCAGCATCGTGGTCATCTGCGCGGGCTCGATCCACGACTCGTCGTTGTAGGAGACCACCACGACGTCGGCGCGCACCCGGGCCAGCACGTCACCGAGCGCGGCGGGCATCGTCCGGCGGCTGTTGAAGACGCTGCGCCGCTCACGGGCGTCCACGCGCTTGCACGCGACGCCGTAGTGCTCGGGGGCGTCCCAGCGGACGAGGGTCTCCCAGATGTGGTAGTTCGCGAAGTACCGGTGCTGGTTGTAGGGCGGGTCGACGTAGGCGAGGTCGACGACCGGCAACACGTCGACGGTGTCGAGCACGTCGCCGCCGATGGTGGCGCCCGGACCGGCCAGCAGCTCGGGGCGGCGCACGTCGAGCTCGCCCAGCGCCCGCGGTGCCCACTGCTTGAGGTAGGCCATCTGGACGCCGGTCGTGGAGTCGACGCGGTCGGCCGCGAGCATCAGGCTGGTCAGCAGGATCGGTCGTAGCGGCGCCCCGGGCGGGTGGTCGCGCTCGATCGCGTCGCGGATGGCGTCCACCCGCTCGCCGTTGCGGGGCTGGAAGAAGCGGGCGCGCTCGCAGAAGGTCTCGGTGAAGTAGCCGCGGTGGCCCGGTAGCGCGCCGAGCCGGTCGAGCTCGGCGGCGAGGGCGGCCTCGTCCACCGTCCCGGCGTCCGTGGCGACGTAGCAGTCGCTCAGCACGGTGGAGTACGACGCCAGGTCGGCCGCGGTGACGAACAGCCCGCGCCGCTTGAACTCCTGCGCCACCCGGGTGGTGCCGGTGAACAGGTCGACCGCGGTCCGCGCACCCGTCGCGGCGGCGATCTCCCCCAGCACCGGCACCAGGGTGCGCTTGGAGCCGAGGTACTTGATCACGCCGGGAGCCTATGTGCGATGTGGCCCACGTCTCAGCAGGCGCGACGGTCCGCAGGTGTGGGAACCCGGGAACGGGGGAAGGGAGCCCTCACCAAGACCCTCCGGGAAGGAACCCCCATGAACGTCAAGCTCGCCCTGCCCGCTGCGCTGCTCGCGGTTCTCTCGCTCAGCGCCTGCGGGGACGACGAGAGCCCGTCCGCCAGCGACCCGACCCCGGAGACGACGTCGGAGACGCCCAGCGAGCCGGAGACCGAGCTCGAGACGGAGACCGAGGAGACCGAGGGCACCGACTCCGGTGACGCCCCGCTGTCCGGTGACGTCACCGCCCCCGGCACCGAGCTCTCGATCGGCGACACCGCGATCCTCCCCGTCACCTACGGCACCAACGGCCAGGCCACCCTCGAGGTGACCGTGACCGGCATCGAGGAAGGCACCAGCGCCGACCTCGAGGCTGCGAAGGTGAAGAACGCCGCCGACTACACGCCGTTCTACATCCAGATGGAGATGAAGATCCTCGACGCGAACGACGACTTCGGCTCCTACGGCCCGGGGAGCGACTTCGACGGCCTCACCGGCAGCTCCAAGGCCGGCAGCCTCATCGTCTTCGGCGACTTCGAGCCGTGCAACGACGACGCGTTCGAGTACGACTCGAAGGTCGGCGACACCGCCACCACCTGCGTCCCGGCGCTGACCACCAAGGGCTCGGTCGTCGACGGCGTCCAGTTCTCCGGTGGCACCGACGAGTACGACCAGTTCGACGGCAAGCCGGTCGTCTGGAAGTGACCTCACCGGTGACCCGCTCCTGACACCCGGAGCCGGGCACCAGCACCACGAACACCACCCCCGGTCGGCCCACGTGAGCCCGGCCGGGGGTGGTGTCTGTCCGGGGCCGCCGGGCCTGGCCGGGGCTGGCCGGGTCTGTCCCCGGGCCCGGTCGGGTACGGCCAGGTCGTGGGCGAGATCCGGGTGGGCACGTCCGGCTGGTCGTACGCCAGCTGGCGCGGCGACTTCTACCCCGAGGGGCTGCGCCGGGCCGACGAGCTGGGGCACCTGTCCCGCCGGTTGACCTCGGTCGAGGTCAACGGCTCCTTCTACTCGCTGCAGCGGCCGTCGTCGTACCGCTCCTGGCGGGACGCGACCCCCGACGACTTCGTGCTGGCCGTCAAGGGCGGGCGGTTCATCACCCACCTCAAGCGGCTGCGCGACGTCGAGGCGCCGCTCGCGAACTTCTTCGCCTCCGGCGTGCTGGCCCTGGGCCACAAGCTGGGGCCGGTGCTGTGGCAGCTCCCCGAGTCGCTGTCGTACGACGCCGGGCTGATGCGCGACTTCTACGAGCTGCTGCCGCGGACCACCTCCGCGGCGGCCGAGCTCGCGTCCCGCCVCGACGACCGGCTCTCCGGCGACCGGGCCCTCACGACCTGCGAGGTCGACCAGCAGGTCGCGCACGTGCTGGAGTTCCGCCACCGGTCGTTCTGCGAGGACGCCGCGCTGGAGCAGATGCGCGAGCACGACGTCGGCTGCGTCGTCGCGGACTCCGACGGCCGCTGGCCGCGCGCGGAGGCGGTCACCAGCGGCGTGGTGCACGTCCGGTTGCACGGGCACACCGAGCTCTACCGCAGCCGCTACGCCGCACGCTCGCTGGACGCGTGGGCCGGGCGGTGCCGGCGGTGGGCCGAGGAGGCGGACGTCTTCGTCTACTTCGACAACGACGCCGCCGGCCACGCGCCGCACGACGCCGAGGCGCTGCTGGAGCGCCTGCGCTGACCGTGGCGCAGCCGCGGCGAGGCTGCCATGCTCGGGACATGGTCGACGCTCCCGCTCCCCTGCAGCCGCTCGACGAGGACTGGCAGCGGGCACTGTGCATCGTGGCCCACCCCGACGACATGGAGTTCGGCGCGGCCGCGGCAGTCGCCCGCTGGACCGGCCAGGGCAAGACGGTCGTCTACTGCATGGTCACCAGCGGCGAGGCCGGGATCGACGGCATGCACCCGGACGAGTGCCGCGCCGTCCGCGAGGCCGAGGAGGTCCGCTCCGCACAGGTCGTCGGCGTCGACGTCGTCGAGTTCCTCGGCCTGCCCGACGGGATCCTGGAGTACGGCGTGCCGCTGCGCCGCGAGCTCGCCGCCGTCGTACGCAAGCACCGGCCCGACGTCGTCATTACCGGCAACTTCCGCGACACCTGGGGCGGCCGCTCGCTCAACCAGGCCGACCACATCGCCGTCGGCCGGGCCGTGGTCGACGCCGTCCGCGACGCCGGCAACCGCTGGGTCTTCCCCGAGCAGCTCACCGACGGCGTCGAGCCGTGGGGCGGCGTGCGCGAGGTGTGGGCGTTCGGCTCCCCCGAGGCGACCTACGCGGTCGACACGACGGACACCTTCGACGCCGGCGTCGCCTCGCTGGAGGAGCACTCGGCCTACATCGAGGGCCTCGGCTGGGAGAACTGGGACCCCCGCGAGTTCCTCGAGGGCTTCGCCCGCCCCACCGGCTCACGGCTCGGCACCACCTTCGCCGCCGCGTTCGAGGTGTTCCCGATGGGCTGGGGCGACTGACGCCGCCCGGACGCACTCGATAGGGTCCGAGGCACCCGGGGCGGTAGCTCAGTCGGTCAGAGCAGAGGACTCATAATCGTCCGGGAATGGCGCGGTTTCAGGCGTAGAAACCGGCTGATCGAGACTTTCGCGCTCCTCTCGCGCTCCTCGAATCGGCGAGCCTCCGGGGAGCGGGCATCGGTCGGCATGGGCCGGGTCGGGCCGTGAGCGCTTTCCCCGCAGTGCGGCGTAGCCGACTCATCCGGCCTCACAGCATCGGCTGACCCGGTACAGTCGACCTCGCAGTCCCCACCCCGGTCAGAATCCGGGAGGGTGACCGGCAGTGATCGGCAAGCGTCCCGGCTGAGTTTGGCTGAATGGGCACCCCTGAGAGCGGGTGCGGCGGAAACTCCCCGAGGACCGGCTCAAGGGTCAGGCTCAATGGTCATGTCGCCCGTTGGCGCGACAGGCGTGCTTCCCATCTCACGGGAGGTCACTGACCCAAATGTCCACTACCAAGAAGCGCAGCGCCGCAGCCGGAGCCGCAGCGCCATCCATTTCCCTGACGCATCCGCTCGATGAGCACGGCCTTCCGGTAGGCATCGCGACTCTGACTGAGGCGCAGGTCTGCGAGCGGTTCAACGTCACCCGGCGCCAACTCCGTCGATGGCGCACCGGCGAGCATCCGACCCTGCCGTGCTTCCGGCCCTCTGGCCCGCAGTCGCCACCGCTGTACCGGCGCTCCGACCTCATCGCCTGGCTGTCGCGCTGAGCCCTGCCCGTCTGGTGGGTGGGGTGCTGGCCATTCGCGCATCGCTCCCCACCCCTCTCAGAGCAGACAGCGGCAACACATCGCTGGCGAAGGCTCGTCGTAGTGGGTCCCCGAAATGGGGTCCTGAAACGGAAGGAGAAGGACGTGGGCCGACCACGAATCGGGGTGAGTCGCCGGGTGGTGATCCCGGACGACCTGCTCACAGACCTGCGGCTTGTTGCCGCGATGGAGGGGACGCCGGTGTCCGTCGTCATCCGAACGGCGCTCCGTCACTACGTCACGTGCCGCAAGCCCGATCGGCGGTCGGCGTCATGACCTGGGGCAACCGCTACCGGCGCGGACCCGAAGCAGTCACCCCAGCCGACCGCATCGAAGCGGCACGGCTGGCTGAACAAGCAGCAGACCAAAGGAGACGAGAGATGGCAGGGCGAGAGAAGTCGGTGACGGGGATTCTGCGAGCGCAGCTCCGCACCGACGAGGCAAAGAGGGCAGTCGGCTCCCTGAACCGCAAGATGTTCGCGAACCATCCCGAGCAACACCACCCCGGCGAGGACCTGCCGCTGTTCGTCGGCCTTGCGGTGGGTGGGGCGCATGACCGCGCTCTCGTGGACCGCCTCGACTTCTCTAAGCCGTTCCGTTACTCGTCGCTCGATCGACACTGGAGAGCTGCGTTGAAGAAGGCCGACGTGCCTCCGATGCGCTTCTACGAACTGCGCCACGCGGGCATCAGCCGGCACGTCTCCCGGATCGGCCACGACGGCGCGCTCACGCTCAAGGAGATTCAGGAGCGAGCCGGACACAGCAGCGCGACCATGACGCTTGACCGATACGCGAGGAGTTCGCGGCGCGACGGCGTCAAGCGCCGTGCGGCCCTCGATGCTGCGTCCGTCGCGGAGAGCGCCACCAACATCACGGTATTGGCACCGAGGAGGCTGGCCAACTGACGCAACTCTGATGCTGCCCCGCCCGCTGGAACGGTGGCGCGGGGCAGCATCACATCGGAACTGCCTGTGGATAACTTCGACCCCGGCCTTGCTTTCGGCCCGCGCCTTCGCTCACACTGGAGTGGACCGAGCATAGTTACATCGTTGTAGTTCGTTGTCCAGCACCGGCGGCTTTCGGCGTGGTGTTCGACAGGCAGGCGGGGTTGCTACGTGAGGTCACCGGGGTCGAAGGCCCAGCGTGTGCCGCTGCGCTCACAGCGGTGGAGGACAGAATCATGCAGTTCGAACTGAGACGGGCGTCCGGCCCTCAGCCGTGGTACTGGCTGATCCGTGCGTCCAACGGGAAGGTCCTCGCGACCAGCGAGACCTACTTCAATCGCCAGGACGCGATCGACGCCGTGGCGAGTGTCCAGAAGAACGCGGCAGGTGCCCCGTTCTACGACATGACGAAGGCGGCCTGACCATGCCGGGGAAGCGCGGTCGAAGCGCGAGCACTGGTCGGTTCGTCAAGCAGTCCACGGTCAAGCGTCATCCCAAGACGACCGTGAACGAGTCCGTCAAGAAGTCCAGCAAGAAGAAGTAGCCGGGCACTGTCGGGCGGGGAAGCCGCCGAGTGCCCAACAGGGAAGCCCCACACGCTCCGAAGTGGTAACGACACCTCGGCTCGGGTGGGGCTTCTCCCTTGTATCCAACGCCATCGAGGTCGCGCCGTCACTACCGTCCTGCCAACTGGACGCGACCTGATGGATAGGCTTCGTGCCCTTGGGCCAGTAGCTCAGCTGGTAGAGCAGGACACTCATAATGTCCCGAGTCGCAGGTTCGAGTCCTGCCTGGCCCACCACCCGGCTGTTACACGTTCGGCCAGCGCCACCGCGTGTAGATCTGGCGGGCCTTGGTGGTCTCCCTCTCGTTGCGCTTCCACGTGCGCACCTGCTTGCGATCCTGCGGGAACGGCCGCACGCGCTTCTCCGAGAGCACGCCGCGCTCGTTGCGGAGCCAGCGCTGCCCGGTCATGTCGGTGAACTCAAGGCGGGCTTGGGGCGGATACAGGTCCGCGTGCCAGTCGGCGTCCTTTGGAGAGAGCGACCGCGACTCACTCGGCCCCAACCACTCCCAACTCTCCACAAAGGGGGTGTCGCCTTGGCCGCTCATCGGGTCTGCGTAGTGACCAGCGGTGAAGAGCGCCAGCATCACGTTTGTGATCGGCTCCTCTCCGCCGTTCTTCACATGTACCGCTCCGGCGCTGGTGTCAATCCATGCGATGACCCGCGAAGCGTGGCGCTTGCGGTTGTCGCGAATCTCCCGTCGCAGAAGAACGAGACCGAGCGCCAGGGTTAGCACGGTGCCCACCGAACCAACCCACTCGGCAGCGTTGCCCCACTCGATGTTCATGCGTCCCCATTTCGGATCGGTGCATGGCACTTGACGCAGATCGTTGGCCCGGACTCCTCTGACGTCTCGTGACCTCCGGTCGTCTCGCAGAACTCTTTGTCGCGCTCCATGCGGTCGTTGAACTCGACCACGTCGGCCACCATCGGGTCGTTGAGCACGTAGCCGCCACGCTCCTCGTCGCGGGTCCACAGGCCGACCATGCACAGTTCTGTTGCGGTCAGCGTCGTCTCGGCGCTGATCGCATTGAGGTAGTCATCTGAGATGAAGCCGGGTGTGCCGTCCTGCACGCTGTTGACCATTGCGAAGCCGTGGAGTTGAAACGCAGCACGAGACACGATTGGTGACTCGTCGTCGTCCTCGTCGGACAGGCTCATCCGGAGGTATGTGGTGTGGTCGTCGTCCTCTGGATCGCTCACGTTCAGCATCGTGGCACGGCGAGCGGACAAACATACGGAAATGCCCCGGTCTGTGGTGGGGGCGCGTGACCTCGGACGCGCTGCAAGCGATTTGCAGCGTTGAACGGTCGAATCGGGCCGAGGGACCGGCGTGACCCTCCGAGGCCGTGCAGGGCCTGATTGCACACGTGCAGCGGTGCCGTACGCAGCGAGGACCTTCCCCGGATCTCGCTGGGGGCGTCCCGGACCGCTCCCGCGCTCCTGCGGCGCTCCTCCGCTCGGATCAGGCCGGGCGGGCAGAGTTTCCGCTGGTCGGAGCGCCGAGGGCGTGAATCCCGCTCAACGGAGCGGCATTCTGTCGTGAATGGAGTTCGACCCTCTCGAACCCATGCCGACCCTTTCCGACCGCGCGGAGCCTCCCATAATCCTTGGGTCGTGGGTTCGAGCCCCACCCGCCCTACGACGCGCTCGGTGCTGGTCACGACGGCCGGTGCCGGCTCTGCCAGCATGGCGCCATGGACACGCTGCGCTCCGTCGCCCTGTTCGTGGCTGCCGCCGTCGCGGAGATCGGCGGCGCCTGGCTGGTGTGGCAGGGCGTGCGGGAGCACCGCGGGTGGTTGTGGGTCGGGGCGGGGGTGATCGCGCTCGGGCTCTACGGGTTCGTCGCGACGCTGCAGCCGGACGCGCACTTCGGGCGCATCCTCGCGGCGTACGGCGGCGTCTTCATCGCGGGGTCGCTGGCGTGGGGCATGGTCGCGGATGGCTTCCGCCCGGACCGCTACGACGTGGTCGGTGCGCTGGTGTGCCTGGCCGGTGTCGCCGTGATCATGTACGCGCCGCGCTCGGCCTGACCTCGACGGGCGGCGGCTCGAGCAGCATGCCGAGCCAGCGCGCCGGGACATACCCCCACTGGGCCTGCTCCTCCGGCGTCATCGTCGCGACGCAGCGGCGCCAGGACTCCACGCGGGCGAGCCGGGCGAGCTGCAGCGAGGCGGGCAGGGCCTCGCGCAGGTCGGCCATCGGGACGAGGTCGTTCCAGACCTCCAGCCCGGCGTCGGCGATGCGCCACAGCCGCGGGTCGTCGCGCCCGGCGCCGAGCTCGCGGCTGGCGATGTGCAGCGGGATGAGCAGGTTGGCGAGGGGCTCCCCCGCCACGGCGTCACCGAAGTCGAAGAAGCGCAACGTCCCGGCGAGGGGGACGACGTTGGCGGCATGAAGGTCGTTGTGCACCAGGGTCAGCGGCAGGTCGAGGTCGTCGACCCGGTCCGACCACCGCTCGACCGTCGGCAGCAGCGCCTCGAGCCGGTGGGCGACGTCGGGGTCGAGGCGGCGCGGGTCCCCCGGGGCGAGGGCGGCGAGGCGACCGACGGCGTCGGCGACGTACGTCGACGCGTCGCAGGGCTCCATGACGGTGAGGCCGAGGTCGACGCCGGTGGTCGCGACCCGGCGCTGGAGGGCCGCGGACTCGGCGACGACGCGGCACCAGGCGTCCACGTCGGTGGCACGGCCGAGCTGCTCGAGGGTCGGACCGAGGTCCTCGGTGAGGAGCAGGTCGCGCTCGGGGTCGGCCGCGATGACCGGCACCAGCTGGTCGGGGGCGACCCGCGCGAGGTCGCGGACCAGGCGGGCCTCGAAGGCCTGGCCGGGGCAGKTCGKCTTCAGGTACGACGTCCGGGACCCTACGCGCACCCGCCACACGGCCGACCACGGCTGSCGGGCGACGACCTCGATCGTCGCCGGCCCGTCGACGGCGTGGGCCACGAACGTGCGGAGGCCGGCGAGGAACTCCTCGTCCCCCCACACCGCGCTGGTCCACGTGCCCACCTGCGCAGCGTGACCCACCGGGGTCACCCTGCGCCAGCGGGTTTCCACGGCAGGACGACGCCGGGCCGGGTGGGGAGCTCCCCACCCGGCCCGGCGCCGGTGACCTCTCTCAGGTCAGGACAGCGGCAGCAGCGCCGTCACCTGGGTGAGCAGCGAGCTGACCACCGGGTTGGTGGACAGCTGGCCGACCACGTCGTCCACCGCCTGGTCGATCGCGTCGGTGAGCCGCTCGGCCGCCGGCGACGGGGTCGCCAGCGGGTCGAAGACGGTGCCGAGGCCGACGGGCAGCGGGTTGTTGTAGACGGCGACGCCGGTGCCCAGCAGGAAGTCGACCACGAGGCAGCCGGCCCCGACCAGCGTCTCGCTCGCCGACCAGGTGCCGGTGCCGAGGAAGTCCATCGTCCGGGGCTCGACGGTGCTCACCCCGCTGAGGAACGGGTTCACCCACACCGGGTAGCCGTTGGGCTCGTCCACCGCGGTGTCGACCCCGAGCACAGCGGTGGCCGTGTTGACCAGCGCATCCGACCGGAAGCGACCGGTGACGTGGTAGAGCGGGCCGCCGACGACCGCGCCGAGCGGGCCGACGCGCGGCACCTCCGGCAGGAGGTCGGACCTCGTGACGGTGTAGCCGTGGTCCTCGTTCGGCGTGAACCGGTCGGGGGCGGAGTCCGAGCTGGCGCTGTTGGTCGCGCACGCCCCGCCGGTCAGGCGCAGCGAGCTGTAGATGTCGAGCACCACGCCGGCCTGCACGGTGGCGTCAGAGGCGATCTGCACCCCACCGGGCTTCGTGGACGGGTCGACCTGCAGGCCGTTGAGCAGGCTCAGCGACACCTGCTGGTCGCCGGTGCCCACCCGCACCTCGGTCGCGAGGATCGAGGCGAGGTCGACGCCCTGGGCCGCGGCGCCGGCAGCGAGCTTCTGCAGCAGGTCGCGGTAGTAGCCGTCGTTGGTGGTCCCGAGCGACAGCAGGGTGCGGGTCGTGCCGTCCACGGTGGCGTGGGCGACGAACGCCCTGGTGTCGAGGTCGAAGACGCCGACCAGGCCGTTGGGGTCGGCCGCGGTGGCCGGGCGGTCGATGATCATCAGCCGCGGCGTGCAGCCGAAGGACGGCTGGCACGGGTAGGCCCTCGACGGCAGGCAGGCGGTCAGGTCGTCGAGGCAGGCCTGCGGGTTGTTGGGCAGCGCGAAGGCCCCCTGCAGCCCGTAGAACTGCTGGTTGCGGCCGGTGCCCGCGAGCGGCAGGTCGCCGTCGTACAACGGCGAGGTCTTGCTGCCGACGGCGACCTCGTACTCCGCGGGCTCGATGTTGGCGCGCACGGCACCCTTGCCGAGGACGTCGACGAACTGCGCCGCCCACGGCCGGTACTCGAACGTCTCGGTCGTCACCACGGGTCCGGGCGTCACGTTCTTGCCGAAGCCGGTGCCGAGGGTCTCGGGGGTTGCGAAGGAGCAGGCGCCGAGGCCGGTCTTGACGGTGTTGTGGTCGGTGGTGGTCACCGTGTAGACGCCCGCGGGCTCCCCGGCGAGCGACACGTCGACGTTCATGCCGTGGTGCGCGTTGCCGGAGAAGTCGCCGCGGTAGTTGGCGTTGGCCGGGCCGGGCTGGGGGTCGAGCGGCTGGTTCGGCGGGCTGGTGAGGAACGGGAGCAGCCCGAGGTCCCGCACCGGCGACACCCGGCTCAGGACCGTGCTGCCGTCAGGCGCGGTCACGGTGACCTCGGTCCGCGGGGAGGCGTTGGTGCCGTTCGGGTTGTCGCCCCTGCACCCGGTGAGCGCGACGGTGCTCGCGGGAGCAGGGGCGAAGTTCTGCGTCGCCGCGGTGCGGGCGTGGTGCATCGCCACGCGGTCGACGTCGATCGTCACGGAGTCGCCCCGGACGACCGGCGGGTCGCCCGGCTCGGCCGGCGAGACGGTGGTCCCGGCACTGGCCGGGCCGAGGCCGGCTCCGGCCGAGACGAGGGTCGCGACGACGGTCGTGGCCAGGACGGTGGCGCCGAGCCGCCGGAGGTGCCGGGAGGTGGGCGCCGCACGACGGCGCCGGCGGTGCTGGGTCATGCGCTTCTCCTTGGGGAGCCGTGGCCCCGAGGCCGCTGGAGAGTGCCGGCTGGCAGGCACAGCGTGGTGCACGTCACACCTGCCTGAGAAGTGCTCGGGAACCATCGGAATGCACACCCGTCACGTCCGTGACGTCGCCGTCTCGGGGCTCGTTGAGCCTCGGTCCCTCGCACCGCCTCGCGGCGTCGGGCTCAGCGCAGCGGCGGCAGCTGGACCCCGACGACGGTCCGCCCCGGGGCACTGGACAGCGAGACCGTGCCGCCGTGCGCGGCGACGATCGCCCGCACCAGGGCCAGGCCGAGACCCACGCCGTCGGACCGGTGGCGGGACACGTCGCCACGGGTGAACCTCTCGAAGGCGCTGTCGACGAGGTCCGCGGGGAAGCCCGGGCCGTCGTCGTGCACGTCGAAGCCCCGGGCACGGGCGACCACCCGGACCGTGGTCCCCGGCGGCGTGTGCCGGCGCGCGTTGACCAGGAGGTTCGACACGACCTGGTGCAGCCGCCCGGCGTCGCCCGTCACCTCGAGCTGCCGGCCGTCGGCCGGCAGCTCGATCTGCCAGTGGTGGTCGGGAGCCACGACCCGGGCGTCCTCGACCGCCTCCACCAGCAGCCGGCTGAGGTCGACACGCTCCTGGACGAGCGGTCGTCCGGCGTCGAGCCGGGCGAGCAGGAGCAGGTCCTCGACGAGGGCGGTCATCCGGCCGGCCTCCTCCTCGACCTTGACGAGGGCGAGCTGCGCGGTGCCCGGGTCGCCCTGCCGCCGGGCGAGCTCGGTGTAGCCGGCGATCGTGGTCAGCGGGGTGCGCAGCTCGTGGGAGGCGTCGGCGACGAACTGCCGCACCTGCTGCTCGCTGCGGTGGCGCGCGGAGAGCGAGGTCTCGACATGCGCGAGGAGCCGGTTCAGGGCGAGCCCGACCTGACCGGCCTCGGTCTGCGGATCGGTGAGGTGCTCCGGCACCCGCTCGGTCACCCCGACCTCGCCGGACTGGAGCGGGAGCTCGGAGACGGCGTTGGCGGTGGCGGCCACCTCGGTGAGCGGCCGCAGCTGGCGCCGTACTACGGCGGAGCCGGCCGCCGCCGCGACGAGGATGCCGAGCAGCGCGAGCGCCAGCTCCCAGCGCACGAGCGAGGCCGTCGCGGCGTCGACGTCGTCGGTCGGCAGGCCGACGACCCGCTGCGCACCGCCGGTCGCGGTCCCGGACACGACGCGATAGGTGCCCTGCCCCGGCACCTCGACGGTCTCGGCTCCCCCGCGCCCCGCCCCCTCGAGGGCGGCGAGCGCGGCGTCGTCGAGGGGCACCCCGACCGGGCCGGCGCTGCTGTCGGCCAGGACGTAGCCGCGGTCGCCGTCGGCGGAGAAGGTGGCAGCCAGGATGCCGACCTGCTGGCCGAAGCCGCCGCGGCCCCAGGGCCCGCGGCGGAGCGGGGCGTCCTGCCGGCCCGGCGTCCCGGCGTCGTCGGCCCCCGGCGGGGTGACGCCCGCCGGCACCAGCGCCAGCCGCTGGAAGGCGGCCTGCACCTCACGGTCGAGCCGGTCGGTCAGCCAGGCCCGCATGCCGACGGTGGTGACCGCACCCACGAGCAGGGACACCACGGCGACGAGGGCCACCGCCGTGACCACCAGCCGTGATGCCAGCGAGCGCGGGACCATCAGCCGGCCGGCTTCAGGACGTAGCCGGCGCCGCGCAGGGTGTGGATCATCGGCTCGCGCCCGGCGTCGACCTTCTTGCGCAGGTAGGAGATGTAGAGCTCGACGACGTTGGCCCGGCCCCCGAAGTCGTAGCTCCAGACGCGGTCGAGGATCTGCGCCTTGCTCAGCACACGGCGCGGGTTGCGCATGAGGTAGCGCAACAGCTCGAACTCGGTGTGGGTCAGGTGGATCGGCTCGCCGCCGCGGGTCACCTCGTGGCTGTCCTCGTCGAGGACGAGGTCGCCGACGACGAGCGCCGACCGGGACTGCTCGAGCGCCGACCCGGCGCGGCGCACCAGCGCCCGCAACCGGGCGACCAGCTCCTCGAGGGAGAACGGCTTCGTCACGTAGTCGTCACCGCCGGCCGTCAGCCCCGCGACACGGTCCTCGACCGCGTCGCGCGCGGTCAGGAAGAGCACCGGCACGGAGGGGTCGTCGGCGCGCACCCTCCGCATCACCTCCATGCCGTCGAGGTCGGGCAGCATCAGGTCGAGCACGACGACGTCGGGGCCGTGTCGCCGGACCGCGGCGACCGCGTCGGCACCGGTGTGGGCGACCTCGACCGACCACCCGTCGTACCGCAGCGCCATGGCGACGAGCTCGGCGATGTTCACCTCGTCGTCCACGACGACGGCACGCAGCGGTGTCCCGTCGGGACGCGTGGCTGGCTCGGTCACACCACCAGCGTGCGCCACGATCCTGTGCGATTCCTGTGGAACTGCACGGCTCAGCCGTACGCCGCGCGGATCGCCTTCCAGTACGCCGCCGTGGTCGCCCGGTTCTGCCCCGGCGTGGCCGCCAGCCCGTCGGGCAGCGGCGTGCGGCAGGTCTCCCCGCGGCAGCTCTTCACCTGCGTCCAGACCCCGGCCAGCTGCGCCCGCACGTCGGCGTACGCCGCGGAGCGGTAGACGTTGCGGTCCTGGCGGGGGTCGCGCAGCAGGTCGTAGAGCTCCCCGCCGCCGTCGCGGTAGCGGGTGTAGCTGTAGCGCGAGGTGCGGATGCCGATGCTGCTGCGTCGGTCGGTGAACAGCGGGTGCGACCCGCGGGCGGTGCTGATCGCCTCCGTCACGATCGGCGTGCTCCAGCCCTGGTCTCCCCCACGCATCGCCGGCCAGCGGCTGGTGCCGTCCGGGGTGCGCGGCGGCTCCGCCCCGGCGACGTCGAGGACGGTGGCGGTGAGGTCCATCGTCGAGACCGGGTCGTAGCGCCGCTGCCCGCTGCGCATGCCGGGGCCGGTGACCAGCAGCGGCACGCGCAGCGACGGCTCGTGCGCCCATATCTTGGTCAGCCCGAGGTCGTGCTCGCCGATGATGAGGCCGTTGTCGGAGGTGAACACGAAGACGGTGCGCGCCCACTCCCCCGAGCGCTTCAGCTCGGCGACCAGCCGGGCGATGTTGCGGTCCATCACGTAGACCGCCTCGGCGCGCTGGCGGGTCGCCTCGAGGTAGGCGCGGTACGCCTGGCTGCCCGCGTGCATGCGGGCGCGTCGCACCGAGCGCGGCTTGTCGCTGAGGTCGCGCTCGACGGCGTTGCCGGTGCGGGCGAGGCCCGCGGCGCGACGGATCCTCTTGTCGAAGCGACCCTTGACCCACTGCGGGCGGGCCGGCGTCTTGACCTTGATCCGCTTGCCGGTCGTGCCGCGCACGCCGCGCGGGTCGTCCGGCTCCCACGGCGCGCCGTGGTGCGGGGCGACGTAGTTGACGTACATGAAGAACGGCGAGGGGCGGGCCGCGAAGCGCCGCGCCATCCCCACGGAGAGGTCCCCGATCACGTCGGACTGGTAGCGGCCGCGGTAGGAGTCGACGATGCGGCCGTTCATGTTGAAGGCGGTGTTGAAGTAGGCGTAGGTGCCGCCGGAGTAGCGGCCGGACCCGTCGTTCTCGATCGCCGCCCGCCAGTCGTGCCAGCCGCGCGGCACGTAGCGGGCCGACTGCTGGCCGCTCACCCGCGACCGGTCGCGGCCGTAGCCGTTGAGGTACTTCCCGATGAACCCGGTGCGGTAGCCCGCCGCGCGCAGCGACGTCGCGAGCGTGCGCGAGTCGTCGAAGGACTGGTAGCCCCAGGGCTTGTCGTGGTGGTAGACGCGGTGGTTGTGCGCGTAGCGGCCGGTGAGGAAGGACGCCCGGGCCGGGCAGCACAGCGGGTACGGCGAGAAGGAGTTCTCGTAGGTCAGCCCGCGCCGGGCGACGAGTCGGCGCAGGTTGGGTGCGTAGGCGAGGTCATCGACGCGCATGTCGTCGGCCATCACCACGACGACGTTCAGCCCGCTGGCCGCCGCCCGCGCGGCCGGGTCCGTCGCGGCCGGGTCCGGAGTCGCGGCGCTCGCACCGACGTCCTCGGCCGGCGCGGTGATCCCGGACGCCAGCGCCAGGGCGACGACGAGTGCGACGAGGACCGCCAGCAGGCGGGTCTTGCTCCGAACCACAGGGTCATTCCTCCCAGCCGTAGGCGGCGTCGATGGCGGTCCAGTAGGCATCGGTGTCGGCCTGGACCCGGCCAGGGGTGCCGGCGAGCAGGTCGGGCAGCGGCAGCGCGCACCCCGCGCCGCGGCAGTCCTTCACCCGCGGCCAGAGCCGGTCGAGCGCTCGCCGCACCTCGGCGTAGGCCGGGTCGTCGGCCACGTTGCGGTCCTGGCGCGGGTCCCGGACCAGGTCGTAGAGCTCCGCGTCCCCGCCGCGGTAGCGGGTGTAGGAGTAGCGGTTGACCCGGATCCCGATGGTGGCGCGCCGGTCGGTGAACTGCGGGTCCTTGCCGGGGGCGGTGTAGACGGCCTCGGTGACCACGGGCGTGGTCCAGCCGAGGTCGCCGCCGACGAGCGTGGGCACCCGGCTCACGCCGTCCGCGAGGTGCGGCGGCCGGGCACCGGCGAGGTCGAGGACGGTGGCGGTGAGGTCGACGGTGCTGATCGGGTCGTAGCGCTCCTGCGCCGTCCGCAGGCCCGGTCCGGTCACCAGCATCGGGACCCGCAGGGACGGCTCGTGGGCGATCACCTTCATCATCCCGAGCCCGTGCTCGCCGATCACCATCCCGTTGTCGGAGGTGAACACGAACACCGTGCGGTCCCACTCCCCCGACCGCCAGAGCTCCCGGACGAGACGGGCGATGTTGCGGTCCATGACGTGCACCGCCTCGGCCCGGCGGCGGGKGGCGAGGCGCAGCGCCTCCTTCGCCTCGTCGCCCAGGCGGCGGACGTGGTGGCGGAAGGCCTTCGGCTTGTCGCTGGTGTCGGCCTCGACCGGCTCGCCGGTGCGGGCGATGCCGGAGGCCCGGTCGACGACGTCGTCGTACATGCCGCGCACGTCGTCGGGCACCGCGGGGGTGACCACGCTGACCTCGCGGCCGTCCTCGTCGAGCACGGTGCGCGGCTCGTCGGCGGCGTTCGGCTCGCCGTGGTGCGGCGCGACGTAGTTGACGTACATGAAGAACGGCTCACCGCTGCCTGCGAAGCCGCGGGCCATGTCGACGGAGAAGTCACCGATGACGTCGCTCTGGTAGACCCCGCGGTAGCCGTTGTCGATCGTGCCGTTCACGTTGAACGGGGTGTCCATGTAGTCGTAGGTGTTGCCGTGGATGCCCGAGCCGGGCAGCGGCTCGACCGCCGCGCGCCAGTCGTCCCACCCGTTCGGCACGTAGGTCGCCGAGGACTCGCCGGTCACCTTCGACGGGTCGGTGCCGTAGCGGTTGAGGTACTTGCCGACGAACCCGGTGCGGTAGCCGGCTGCCTGCAGCGCGGTGGCGAGGGTGCGCGAGTCGTCGAAGGCGCCGTACCCGAAGGGCGGGTTGTGCCACCAGACCTGGTGGTTGTGGGCGTACTGGCCCGTGAGCAAGGAGGCCCGCGCCGGGCAGCACAGCGGGTACGGCGAGAAGGAGTTCTCGAAGGTGATGCCGTGCTCGGCGACCAGGCGGCGCAGCCGGGGCGCGAACGCGAGGTCGTCGACGCGCATGTCGTCGGCCATGACCAGCACCACGTTCGGCTGCTCGGGGAGCTCGACCGGGTCGGCGGCCGCGGTGGTCGCCGGCGCTCCAGCCGGTCGCCCGTCCGGCGTCGACTCGGCCGCCGGACCGCCGGTGCCCGCGAGCACGAGGAGCGCGAGCAGGATGCACAACGACAGGGCTGCGCCGACGGCGCCGCCCCAGACCCTCGCCGAGCCGCGCATGTGCCCTGTCCCCTCCCGTTGCGGATCGTCACCCTACGGCTGGGCAGACGCGCGCGAGGGCTATTCGGTTGCGAACCGGTCGCGGTGTCAGGGAAAACGCTCCACCGGTCCAGACCGGGGCGTCCGGTGCGGGACCTCAGTCCCAGTACCAGCGGATGCCGAGGGTCCCCGGTCCGAACCCGGTCACCGTGCGGCTGACGCTGGCGCCGAAGGTCTCGAGCTCGGTGACGTGCTCGACGCCGTCGACGACCGTGTAGTACTCGCAGCGGGCCGGGACGAGCTCGGGGTGGAAGCGGACCCAGATGCTCACCGAGGTCATCCGCCGCACGGCCCAGTAGAGGTAGGAGTTGTCGCTGGGGTCGGCGGTCGCGTAGGTGACCTCCTGCTCCAGCATCGCCGTCTCCCCCGCGACCAGCGGCCGGTCGAGGATCATCTCCCCGACGACGATGCCGCGCTCGCGGCCGAGCCGGTAGCCGCCGAGCGGGGTGATCTGCGGCGTCTCCGCCCCGGGCCGGACGGTGAGCACGGTGGCGCGCCGGTCGGCGTGCGGGTGGATGGACTCCACCACGAGCACGTACGACGAGCGGACGGGTGCGCGGTCCGGACCGAGCTCGTACTTGAGCACCACCTCGCGGTCGATCAACCGGTCGGAGGGCGAGTTGAACCCGACCTCGCCGAGCAGCTCGCGGATCCGCTCGTGGTGCTCGCTGAAGTCGGCGAGCCGGTCCAGCCCGACCCGCCGTCGTCGAGGTTCGAGCAGGCGCTCGAGGGCGCCCGGGTCGAGGTGCAGGATGTGCTCGATCTGGGCGAGGGCTCGAAGCGACGCCGCCTGCTCCGGCTCGCGCTGGCCGGAGCGCCAGTAGCTGAGCGTCGCCAGGCTCACCGGCGTGCCCCGGGCCTCGAGCGAGCGCTGCAACGCGCCGAGGCTCATCGACCGCGCCGCGAGGGCATCACGGAACGCAGCCCCGAAGCCACCGTTCCCCATGCCCTGACCCTAACGAACCCGTCCGAGCCAGGCCGGGGCTCGCGCGCAGGGCACCGGGGCGCTGCCGAAAACGGTGAGAGCCCCGCCGTCCTGCCGGGCAGGTCGTGCGGGGCTCTGGGTGCTCTCGCGGTGGTGGCTCCCCCGATTGGACTCGAACCAATAACCCTGCGATTAACAGTCGCATGCTCTGCCAGTTGAGCTACGGGGGAATGCTGGCCGCGGCCGGGGCCGTGCAGCGGGGAAACACTAGCAAGGCCGGGCCGGGCGCCCGAAATCGAGGGGCCGGGTCAGGCGCCGACGTCCGCGCGGGCGGCCGCGAGCGCTGCCTGCACCAGCGCGTCGACCTGGGGGTCGGCGGGGTCCAGCCCCTCGTCGTACTCGACGAACCAGGCGAGCTCACCGCGACGGCCGGGGGCCTGACGGGCGAGCACCCGGACGGAGCGGCGGTCGGTGACCTGGACGTGGCGCTGGAGCGCGATGCTCGCGGTCACCCGCTCGCGCACCAGCTGCAGCAGCCGGCCGGCGTCCTCGAGGTGCAGCACGTGCACGACCCGTTCCTGGCCGAAGCGGCCGACCTCGGTGACCGTCAGCGTGCGCTCCTCGGGGTCCCAGTCCGCCGCGGCGACCTCCTCCCACGGCAGCCGCTCCGGAAGGTAGAGCGCGTCCCGGGTCCCGCCCACCGCGCCGGAGGAGGTGGACGCGGAGGCCAGCAGCCGCTCCCCCGCCGCGACCGCCACGGGGTCGCCACCGCGCCGGCGCCGGAACAGGCGGGTCATGCGCCGGAGCCGACGATCTTCTCGCGCAGGGTCCGCCGGGCCTGCTCCAGCGCGGCCAGCTCCCCGAACATCCGGTTGAACTCGGTCTCGTTCTCCACCGGGTTGGTCCGCTGCAGGCGCGACTTCACCTCGTCGATGCGCCGCAGGGCGGTGAGCTCCTGGAGCCGGAAGAGGTGGTGGGCGACGTAGTCGGCGTTGATCTCCCGGTTGGCCGGGATCGGCTCGACCGCGAGCGCGCTGACGACCGACGACACCGCCGGGTCGGTGGCGCCGTCGCGGACCCGGGACACCCAGCCGGCGTCGTTCTGCCCCGCGACCGGGCCACCAGCGGCGGCGATCAGCTCCCAGACCGCACGGTAGGTCGGGTGCGTGAAGTCGTTGCTGCCGATGTCGGCGCTGGTGCGGCCGATCGCGATCGGGTGCTGGAGCACGAGCTTGAGCGTCTCCCGCTCGATGCCGAACCGCGGGTCGCGCAGGTCGGGGACCCTGCTGCGCGGGGCCGGCTCGGGCGGCGCGGACGTCGCCGCGCGGTCCCGAGGGCGTCCGCGGTCGGGCTCGTTGGCGCGGGCCGCGGCCCGTCGTACCTCGGAGCGGGCCTGCTCCATGTCGACGCCGACCATCGCGGCGAGCTCGCGGGCGAAGGCGTCGACCTTCGACTTGTCGCGCACGCTGGCGACGAGCTTGGCGCCCGCGCGCAGCGCGTCGACGCGGCTGTCGGCCCGGTCGAGGTCGTAGCGGCCGACGACGTTCTCCAGCACGAAGCGGTAGAGCGGGCGTCGGGTCGCCACCAGCTCGCGCACGGCGGCGTCACCCTCCTTGATCCGCAGCTCGCAGGGATCCATGCCCTCCGGAGCGACGGCGACGTACGTCTGGGCGACGAACCGCTGGTCGCCCTCGAAGGTGCGCAGCGCCGCCTTCTGCCCGGCCTCGTCGCCGTCGAAGGTGAACACCACCTCGCTGCGCAGCTCGGCGTGGTCATCCAGGAAGCGGCGCAGCACGCGGGCGTGGTCGTCACCGAAGGCGGTGCCGCAGGTGGCCACGGCCGTGGTCACGCCGGCCAGGTGGCACGCCATGACGTCGGTGTAGCCCTCGACGATGACCGCCTGTGAGGTCATCGCGATCTGCTTGCGCGCCAGGTCGATGCCGTAGAGCACGTGGCTCTTCTTGTAGATCGCGGTCTCGCCGGTGTTGAGGTACTTGGCCTCGATCCGGTCGTCCTCGAAGATCCGGCGGGCACCGAAGCCGATCGTGTCGCCGTTGGTCTCCCGGATCGGCCAGAGCAGCCGGCCGCGGAACTTGTCGTAGTGCGAGCGTCCCATCGCGACCAGCCCGGCGGCGATGCCCTCCTCCGCGGTGAACCCGCGGCCCTTGAGGTGGCGCCACAGCGCCTCGCCGTCCCGTGGCGCGAAGCCGACACCGAAGTGCTCGGCGGCGGCCTGGTCGAAGCCGCGCTCGGCCAGGAACTGGCGCGCCTGGAGCGCGTCGGGGGTGGCGAGCTGCTCGGCGTAGAACTGCTGGGCGACGGCGTGGGCCTCCACGAGGCGCCGGCGCTGGGGGCCGCGGGGGCGGTCGTCGAACCCGGACTCGTCGCGGCGCAGCTGCACGCCGTACTTGTCCGCCATCCGCTCGACGGCCTCGCCGAAGCTCAGCCCGTCGATCTTCATCAGGAAGGTGAAGACGTCCCCACCCTCCTGGCAGCCGAAGCAGTGGAAGAAGCCGCGGCTGGGGGTGACGTGGAAGGACGGCGACTTCTCGTCGTGGAACGGGCACAGGCCCTTCATCGAGCCGCCGCCGGCGTTGCGCAGGGTGACGTAGCCGGACACGACCTCGTCGATCCGCACCCGTTCCCGGACCGCGGCGATGTCCTCGTCACGGATCCGTCCAGCCATGCCGGAATCCTACTGACGACGCCCCGGGCGCCGTCCGGTCGTCCCCGTCCGCGGCGGCGGTCGGTCCCGGGACCCGGCAGCCGGGACCGGGTCCCGGAGAAAAGTCGAGCGAATCGCTATTCTCTGCGTGACCTCAGGCCCTGATGGTCGTTTCCCACTCGGGAGCGGTGTGGGAACCGGACAGTGGGAGCCAGCAATGGGCATGCGGGGAGGGACCAGGCATGGAGCAGTCGACTGCGCGTTCGCGCGCGTCGTGGCCGGTGCCCCTGGTGATCGCGCTCCTCGTGATCTCGGTCCTCTTCGTGGTCTTCCGCGACACCGACAGGGCGCCGCAGCAGGAGCCGGCCACCCCGGTCGCCGAGAAGGTCGACCTGAGGAAGCTGCCGCTCAGCTCCACGAAGACCACGATCAAGGCCGCCCCGAAGGATCCCCGGCCGACGAAGATCCCCAAGGGCACCGTCGTGCACCCCAGGAAGATGCTTCCGCTGTACGACGAGCCGGACGGCACGCCGTTCGCGAAGATCGGCCCGAAGCAGTTCGGCGACACCTGGCTGACCGTGATCACGCGCAACCGCGACTGGGTGCAGGTGATGCTGCCGTCGAAGCCGAACGGCTCGACCGGCTGGCTCCGCTCCCGGTACCTCGAGGAGGCGCACAGCCGGTTCCTGGTGCAGGTGCATCTCGACTCGCACTCGCTGGAGCTCTTCGAGGACAACGAGCTGGTCGGGACCTGGACGGTGGCCATCGGCGCACCGGAGACCCCCACGCCCACCGGCCGCACCTTCGTGCTGGGGCAGATCACCGACGAGAAGCAGCCCTTCTCCCCCGTGATCCTGCCGCTCGGCAGCCACAGCGACACGCTGGACTCCTACGGGGGCGGACCGGGCACGGTCGCCCTGCACGGCTGGACGGACCCGTCGGTCTTCGGCAAGTCGGTCAGCCACGGCTGCGTGCGGGTGCCGGATGACGCACTCGCCCTGCTCCGGACCGTTCCGACCGGCACACCCGTGATGGTCGACGAGGCCTGACACCCACACAGACGTTCCGCCGACAAGAGATGAAGATGAAGGGAAACCCATGAAGAAGACAAGGACCCTGGCCTCGGCCGCTGGCGCGGTCGTCCTGGTGACGGGTGCTGCGTCGTTCGCCGTGCTCGGTGGCGGGACCGCCACCGCGGCAGGTCAGCCGTCGTCCGCCTACGGGCTGTCGCTGAGCATCGCCGGCAACGCCGTGATCGGGGAGGACACCGTCCAGGTCGAGTCGACCGACGGCTCGCTGGTCGAGGACGAGCTCATCGGCCTGCCGGACAACCCGGTCGCCAGCGGTGGCGTGATCACCGTCAGCGCGAAGAACGGCAACGCGCGGGCCGCGGTGACCGACCTCGGCGTGGGTGACGGCCTCCTGTCCGCCCTTCCTTCGGAGCTCACCAGCCAGCTCGGCTCGGCGTGCGACACGCTCGTCGGCGCGCTCGACCCGCTGACCGGCGCGATCGACGACACGCTGCTCGGCACCCTGCTGCCGCAGATCGGTGGCCTGCTCGACCAGATCGCCGACGCCACCGACGGCACCCCGCTGGACCTGAGCCTGCTCGGCGCGCTCAACCTCTCCGAGCTGACCAGCCTCCAGCTGGGCGGCCTGTGCGACGTCCTGCGCGGTGACGACCAGCTGGTCGGCGCCGACGCCGTCGTCGCGGAGTGCAACGGCGACACCGGCACCACCACGGTCACCGACATCAGCGCCCTCGGCCTGCCGCTCGACATCGACGTGGACGAGCCGAACGCCAAGGTCGAGATCCCCGGCCTGCTCACCGTCACCGCGAACGAGCAGGTCGCGAACGCCGACGGCACCTTCACCGTCAACGCCCTGCACGTCAACCTGCTGGGCCAGGTCGACCTGGTGATCGCCTCCGCCACCTGCGGCGAGGTCATCAACGACGTCGACGACCCGGGCCCGTCGGACGCCCCGTCGCCGACCCCGGTCGAGTCGCACGTCCCGGTCACCGGCTGACCCATCCCCGACATCTGCTTGTCGGTCACCGACCGGCCACGACCTCCCGTGTCGTGGCCGGTCGGTGCTTTTTCTGGGCCGCCACCGCCGGCGGTCGAGGTGCGAGGCGCCACAGCCCGCCACCAGGCCCGGAGGCTTCGAGGCTCCTCGCTAGCGCTCGTCGCACCTCAACCACCGGAAAGGCTTGCCGCCAGACGGGCTGTACCACCTACCGGGGCCAACTGCGGCGCGGCAGCGCGGCGCCCGCGCCGGAGGCGCGTCGAGGGCAAGTGCGGGCCGAGCGCAGCGAGTGCCTGCGCGCAGCCCTCGACAGGCGACGCGCTCGCGCAAGTCCAGCTCGAGCGCGGCGCCCGCGCCGAAGGCGCGTCGAGGGCAAGTGCGGGCCGAGCTTGCGAGGCCTGCGCGCCGCCTTCGACAGGCGACGCGCTCGCGCAATCAGCTCACCAATCGCGTGTGCCAGGCGACGGCGCTGGCGTCGGTGAGCGAGGCGACCTGGTCGACGACGACGCGGGTGCGGGCGGCGTCGTCGGTGGCGCGGGCCCAGTCGGCGGCGAAGGAGTCGTCGAGCGCGGCGCCGTCGCTGCGCAGCAGGACGTCGACCAGCTCGGCGAGCAGCTCGCGCTGGCGGCTCTGCAGGGCGACGCGGCCAGCGTCCTGCATGACGTAGTGGGCGGCGATGCCCTTGAGGACCGTGATCTCGGCCCAGGTGTCGGCGGGCACGACGAGGTCGGCGGCGTAGCGGGCGAAGGGGCCGGAGGAGGCCGCGAAGGTGGCCTGCTGGACCGCGCCGCAGAACCGGCCGATCAGGTCGCTGGTGAGGTTCTTGAGGGCGGCGAGCGCCGGTCGGCTGCCGTCGTACGACGTGCTGGGCCAGCTGCCGACGGAGCGGAGCCGGGCGAGGACGTCGTCGAGGGCGTCGTCGTCGGCGTCCGGCTGGTACCACTCGCGCACGGCCTGCCACACGGCGGCGGTGTCGAGGCGGGTCAGGTCGATCTTGCCGGCGACGATGCCGTCCTCGACGTCGTGCACGGAGTAGGCGACGTCGTCGGCGAGGTCCATGACCTGCGCCTCGACGCAGCGGCGGCGCTCGGGGGCGTCGCGGCGCAGSCACTCGAAGGCGGCCAGGTCGTCGTCGTAGACGCCGAACTTGCCGTCGGCGGGCGCGTCGGCGCGGCGCCAGGGGTACTTCGTGCAGGCGTCGAGGGTCGCCCGGGTGAGGTTGAGCCCGACCGACTCCCCGGCCGCGTCCACGGTCTTCGCCTCGAGCCGGACCAGCAGCCGGAGGGTCTGCGCGTTGCCCTCGAAGCCGCCGCACTCCTCGGCGAGGGCGGCGAGGGCCCGCTCGCCGTTGTGCCCGAAGGGCGGGTGGCCGAGGTCGTGGGCCAGCGCCGCGGTCTCGGTGATGTCCGGGTGGGTCCCGAGCGCCCGGGAGAGGTCACGGGCGATCTGGGCGACCTCGAGGCTGTGGGTGAGCCGGTTGCGCACGAAGTCGTCGCTCTGCGGGCCGACGACCTGGGTCTTGGCGGCGAGCCGGCGGAAGGACGCGGCGTGCACCACCCGGGCGCGGTCGCGCTCGAAGGGCAGCCGCTCCGGCGCCTCGACCCGCTTCGGCGGCTCGGGCACGATGCGTTCGCGGGCGCGCTCGTCGTACAGCCGCTCCACCTGGTCCACGCCCGCGACCCTATCGACCGGATCCGACGCTGCGGCGCCGATCCGGCCGGTCGCCTCCGCGGCGTCGGTCAGGGCGTCGGTCAGACGGACGCGAGGAAGGCCCGCACCCGCTCCAGCAGCAGCGCCACGGCCCCGGGGTCGTGGGCGTCGAGCGAGGAGTCGGTGAACAGGTGCTGCTCGCCGGGGTAGACGAACAGCTCCGCGGTGGGGGTGGAGGCGGCCAGCTCGCGGGCCGCCGGCAGGTCCTCGTCGAAGAACTCGTCGCCCTCCATCCCGTGCACCTGCACCGGCACGCCTGCGGGCCACGCGTCGCTGACCTCGGTGACCGGGAGGCACGAGTGGAGCAGCAGCGCCCCTCGTGCGCCCGGGCGGGTCTGCGCCAGGCGCTGGGCGATGGTCACGCCGAAGGACATCCCGGCGTGGACCACGTCGGGGCCCAGGTCGTCGGCCACGGCGAGACCGCGTGCCCGGAGCTCCTCGAAGCCGACCTCCTGCGCGAACCCGAAGCCCTCCTCGATGCTGGCGAACGTGCGCCCGCCGAAGAGGTCCGGCGTGTGCACGGTGTGGCCGTCGGCCCGCACCGCGTCCGCGAAGGCACGCACCCCGGCAGTCAGCCCCTGGATGTGGTGGAAGAGCAGCACGTCGGCCATGTCGGCCTCCTCACGATCAGCGGTTCCCGGGAACCGGGCGTGAGGTCGAGCATGCACTCCCCCACCGACAGCAGCCGGCAGGGCCAGGGTCAGTACGTCGTGACGTGGACGTGGTCGTAGTGGTTGGCCGTGGCCGAGCCGCGGTTCGACATGCCCCGCCAGCCCTCGCCGGAGCGCTCCACCGACCAGATCTTCTGGGAGTAGATGACGTAGCTGACGCCGAGCGCGGCGGAGTTGGCGCGGACGAACTCCGCGATCTCCCAGCCGCGGGAGCCCGAGGTCATGATGTCGACCGCGATGCCCTGGCCGTGCTCACCGTCGCTGCGGAACGTGCCGTAGGTGGTGACCTCGGGGAAGTTCGCGCAGACGGCCTGGTGGACCTTCTTGATGTTGGGGCTCACGCTGGCCGGCACGCTGGTGCCGTTGGTGCAGGCCGCGTCGACGCTCAGCGGCTCCTCGTCGGAGAGGTAGCCGGCGGTGACCCAGCGGGCCTTGCCGTCGACCACGATCTCGACGCGCTCGCGGTACTCGCGACCGGTGACCAGGACCTTCTCGCCGTCACCGATCTCGCCGACCTTCTTGCCGGCCCTGTCGGGGCGGGTCCACAGGTTGAGGGCCTCGGTGGTCCACAGCCGGGTGTCGGCCTTGCGGACCGCCCGCCTGGTGGCCTCCTCGGACACGAGCCGGTCGACCCGCGTGCCGATCGCGTCGGCGGAGCGGTCGCTGCTCCGGGAGATGACGGGGAGCTCGCGGGGGGCCGCGCCCTGCACGGAGCCGGCGGCGGCCTTGCTGTCGATCGCGAGCAGGTCCTGCTCGGGGGCCGGGGAGCTCATCACACCGGCGGTGACGACCGCACCGGTCGCCAGGGTTGCGAGGGAGCCGGCCAGGAGGGCGGCTCGGGGCGTGCGTCGCGCGGTTTCCCGCTTGTGGCTGGTGGCCACGCGCTGATCCTTTGCTGTCGCTGACATGGGCGTCCCGAGGACCTTACCGGCCCCGGGCATCCTGCGAGTAGAGCACACTGGTGGACCGTTCAATCAATTTTGTGAGGGTCCTTGAGCGTGAGTCGAGTCACCCTCCGGTGGTCTCGTCGACGTCCTCGAGGACCCCGCAGGCCCCCTCGCCGAGGCCGTCGGTGTCGTCCAGCCAGCCCTCGGGGAGCACGACCTTGTGCCGCGGGGCGCCCTGGCGCCCACGGGGGGCGCCCAGCTCGGAGACCGGGAACGGCTCGTCCGGGTCGAGACCGGCGAGCAGCTCGTCGAGGGCCGCGAGGGAGTCGACGAGGCCGAGCGAGCGACGCAGCTCCCCGCCCGCGCGGAAGCCCTTGAGGTACCACGAGACGTGCTTGCGGAACTCCTTGCAGCCCCGCTCCTCCCCCATGTGCTCACACAAGAGCTCGGCGTGGCGGCGCATCATCGCGGTCACCTCGCCCAGGGTCGGGAGCGTGGTGGAGCCGACGCCCTCGGGCCCGAACGCGGCCGCGAGGTCACGGAACAGCCACGGTCGGCCGAGGCAGCCGCGGCCGACGACGACGCCGGCGGCGCCGGTCTGCTCGACCATCCGCACCGCGTCGGCAGCCTCCCAGATGTCGCCGTTGCCGAGCACCGGGATGTCGACGTGCGCCACCAGCGCGGCGATGGCGTCCCAGTCGGCGGTGCCGGAGTAGGCCTGCGCGACGGTGCGGCCGTGCAGCGCGATCGCGGCGCAGCCCGCCTCCTGAGCGATACGGCCCGCGTCGAGGTAGGTGAGGTGGTCGTCGTCGAGGCCCTTGCGGGTCTTCATGGTGACCGGCACGTCGTACGGCGCAGCGGCGGCCACGGCCTCCTCCAGGATGCGGCCGAGCAGGTTCCGCTTCCACGGCAGGGCACCGCCGCCGCCCTTGCGGGTCACCTTGGGCACCGGGCAGCCGAAGTTGAGGTCGACGTGGGCGACGCCGTACTCCTCGCAGAGGATCTTCGTCGCCTGGCCGACGTAGGTCGGGTCGGTGCCGTAGAGCTGGACCGAGCGCAGCTGCTCGGCGTCGTCGAAGACCAGCATCCGCTTCGTGTTCTCGTCGCCCTCGACGAGCCCGCGGCTGGTGATCATCTCGCAGACGTAGAGCCCGGCGCCGTGCTCGGCGCACAGGCGGCGGTAGGCCGCGTTGGTGATGCCCGCCATCGGTGCCAGCACGACGGGCGTGGGCACCTCCAGCGAGCCGAGGCGCAGCGCGGTCACGACGTCGACGCCGAGGCGCTCGTCGTGGCCGACGGCGTCGCCGACGGGGTGGTGCGCCCCTTGCGGCCGGTGCCGTCCTTCTTCTCCTTGTCGCCCTGCTTGCCCCCGCCCGGGCCCTTCTTCCCGGTCTTGCCGGTCTTGCCGGCCTTGCCGGGCTTGGTGACCTTGCTGACCTCGCCGCTCCACGTCACCGGGTCGAGGCCGCCGAAGGGCGGGAAGGCGACGCGCTCGAGCGCCCGGTCCGGGGCGATGAAGTAGACCTGGCACAGCTCGGCGCTCGCGCCGGTGGCGAAAGGCTCCGGCAGCGGCCCCCCCGGGCGGGGGGGGGGCCGCGGGCGGCGCCCCGCCGTGGCAGGCGGGCTGCTGCTGGCGGGTGTAGTAGTTCGGCGCCTCGAGGGTGGTGCCGTCGTCGGCCCACAGCACGTTGTCGAGGCGGACGCCGCCGAGGTCGGTCTCGCCGGCGTTGGTGACCGTGACCCGCACGAAGTAGGGCGTACGGGCGGCGGTCGTGTCGTCGACGTTCCAGCCCTTGAAGGACTCCTGGAAGGACGTCCGCTCGATCCGGTCGACGGTCACGGCGAGCACGCCGTTCTCGTCCTGGCGGCGCTGGAAGGCGATCACGCCCTCCTCACCGAGCTCGAGCCCGGTGCCCGGCTCGGTGAGCGTGACGTCCTCCGGGACCTCGAGGTACGGCGGTGCCGACCCGGTGGCCGAGGGGCTCGGCGAGCCGGACCCCTCGGCCCGGTCGTCGCCGTCCCCGGAACCGCACCCGGCGAGCCCGACCGTGAGCGCCAGCGGGAGGCCCGCAGCGACCACAAGTCGGGCGAGCCGGGTGCGCGTCAGCATCCGACGAGCCGCTCGGCGAAGTAGGAGGTCAGCTTGTCCAGCGCGACCCGCTCCTGGGACATGGTGTCCCGGTCGCGGACGGTGACCGCCTGGTCGTCGAGGGTGTCGAAGTCGACGGTGACGCAGAACGGGGTGCCGATCTCGTCCTGGCGGCGGTAGCGCTTCCCGATCGCGCCGGAGTCGTCGAAGTCGACGTTCCACAGCGCGCGCAGCTCGGTCGCGACGGCCTTCGCCCGCGGGGTGAGATCCTCGTTGCGACTCAGCGGCAGCACGGCGACCTTGACCGGAGCCAGGCGCGGGTCGAGGCGCAGCACGGTGCGCTTGTCGACGCCGCCCTTGGTGTTCGGCGCCTCGTCCTCGGCGTACGCGTCGACGAGGAAGGTCATCAGGCTGCGCGAGAGGCCGGCTGCGGGCTCGATGACGTAGGGCACGTAGCGGGCGTTGTTGGCCTGGTCGAAGTACGACAGGTCCTTGCCGGAGTGCTCCGCGTGCGTCGAGAGGTCGAAGTCGGTGCGGTTGGCGATGCCCTCGAGCTCACCCCACTCGGAGCCGGTGAAGCCGAAGCGGTACTCGATGTCGACGGTGCGCTTCGAGTAGTGCGACAGCTTCTCCTTGGCGTGCTCGTAGTGCCGGAGGTTGTCGGGGTTGATGCCCAGGTCGACGTACCACTGCGTGCGGGCGTCGATCCAGTACTGGTGCCACTCCTCGTCCTCACCCGGCTTGACGAAGAACTCCATCTCCATCTGCTCGAACTCGCGGGTGCGGAAGATGAAGTTGCCCGGCGTGATCTCGTTGCGGAAGCTCTTGCCGATCTGCGCGATGCCGAACGGGGGCTTCATCCGCTGCGAGGTGACCACGTTGGCGAAGTTGAGGAAGATGCCCTGCGCGGTCTCCGGACGGAGGTAGTGCAGGCCGGACTCGTCCTCGATGACGCCGAGGTAGGTCTTCAGCAGGCCGGAGAACTGGCGCGGCTCGGTCCACGCGCCGCGCGTGCCGCAGTTGGGGCACGCGACCTGCGCGAGGTCGACGTCGTCGGGGTCGTCGATCCCCTTCTTCTCCGCCACGGCCTCCTGCAGGTGGTCGGCACGGAAGCGCTTGTGACAGGACTGGCACTCGGTCAGCGGGTCCGTGAAGGTCGCGACGTGGCCGGAGGCCTCCCAGGTCTGGCGCGGGAGGATGACGCTGGAGTCGAGGCCGACGACGTCGTCGCGGCTCTGGACCATCGAGCGCCACCACTGGCGCTTGATGTTCTCCTTGAGCTCGACGCCGAGCGGGCCGTAGTCCCAGGCCGAGCGGGTTCCGCCGTAGATCTCCCCGCAGGGGTAGACGAAGCCTCGGCGCTTCGCGAGGGAGACGACGTTGTCGACGGTGGACGGGGGCGGCTTGGCCACGTGGTGATCCTTATGGGACGAGCCCGGCTGGCTGTCGGGCGTGACTTGTCTGGCTACTCGCGGGAGCGAATGACTAGGTTACGCGAGGGTCCGCGACGTTGAGGACTCTCCCCGGCTCCACGACCTCGTAGGCACCCGGCTCGTCGATCGCGCGGCTGAGCACGGGCACCCCGTGCAGCTTGAGCTCGTACGACGACAGGGCGCGCCGGTAGGCACCGACGTTCTCCCAGCGGGTGGCCAGGACCCACAGGTCCGGCTCGTCCATGTTGCGCCCGACCCACCCGGCGACGTAGCCGGGCTTGCTGGCGAGCAGCTCGTGCACGCGTTCGAGGTCGGCGCGCAGCTCGTCGGGACCGTCGGGGTGGTCACCGGCCCGGAAGCGGTTCATCACCAGCATCCGCGCACCCTATCGTTGGGCCGTCTCCCTGTAGCCGTCTCGAGGAGGGAGCTCGCATGGGGCGCCCGGAGTGGTGGCACGCCCGCCGTCGTGCCCGTTGGTGGCGCGCCAGTGCCGTGGCCTGCGTGCTGCTGACCATCGCCACGTGCGTGGTCGTGGCGCTCCTGCCGGGAGCCGTCCGAGCGGACGCCGACCTCGCGAAGCGGGCGGTCGAGGTCGAGGCCCGGGTGGCGAGCGTCGACTGCGGCAGCAGGTGCAACGAGGTGGAGTACACCCTCGACGGGACCACCTACCGGGTGGTCAAGCGCAGCTGGAACCGGGACCTGTTC
Source organism: Nocardioides sp. J9 (assembly GCF_007829375.1). Taxonomy (NCBI): domain Bacteria; kingdom Bacillati; phylum Actinomycetota; class Actinomycetes; order Propionibacteriales; family Nocardioidaceae; genus Nocardioides; species Nocardioides sp. J9. Next base: position 34,409 of record NZ_VLJQ01000082.1, read on the forward strand.
GACAGGTTCACCATCTACGTCGACCCGGACGACCCCGAGGGATTCGGGACCCGCCGGGGCGGCAGCCGGTCCTTCACCATCATCCTCGGGCTCACGCTGCTCCTGGTGGCGGCCTGGCTCACAGCCTGCAGCACGATCGGGAACCGGCCGGTGGAGCGCGACGGCGACGTCGTCCGCCTGCGGGCCTCGCTGACCCACCACGGCGCCATGGTCGCGCTCGGCGGCCTCCTCGGTGCACTGGTGGGCGTGTTCGTCGCGATCTTCCTGTCGCTCGGCGCGGGTGACATCGTCACCGCGTGGGCCGCCGGCACGGCACTGGTCGCCGGCGCCGTGCACCTGTGGCGACGCCGTGGCGGCACCACCCTCGAGCTCCGGCCGCGGGAGGTGGTGCGGGTCGGCGGGCTCGTGCGAGCACCCCTCCGCCTCGGGCCGGGCACGACCTTCCAGGAGCTCTCCCGGCGGATGTCGCGCACGTCGGGCCACTGGCTCGTCCGCGTCGACGACGGCAGCTCGAAGGCCCGCCTGCTCCCCTCGGCGTGGGGGACCGACGGGGCGGAGTCGCGCCAGCTGCTGCTGGGCCACCTGTACCGCTACGGCTGCGACCCCAGGGATCCCTCCATGTTCTGAACTTGACCGACACCTTGACCACAGTTGAGAATGATTCTCATGCGCTTTGGTTCCGGTCTCGCCCTGCTCTCCTCCGCCGCCCTGCTCGCCTCCGGCTGCTCGGCGTTCAGCGAGGACGGCGGCAGCGCGAGCGGTGGGTCCGGGACGAGCGTGGTCGCCGCGTTCTACCCGCTGGCGTGGCTGACCGAGCGCGTGGCCGAGGGCACCGGCACCGAGGTGGAGCTGCTGACCACCCCCGGTGCCGAGCCGCACGACCTCGAGCTCGACGTGCAGCGCACCGCACTCGTCTCGCAGGCCGACCTCGTCGTCTACCAGGCCGGCTTCCAGCCCGCCGTCGACGACACCGTCGCCCAGAACGCCCAGGGCAGCAGCCTCGACGTCGCCGCGCTCGCCGGCCTCCTGCCGATGGACGAGTCCGCCGAGGAGCACGGGGAGCACGGGGAGCACGGGGACGAGGACGGCCACGACCACGGCGACCTCGACCCGCACTTCTGGCAGGACCCGGTCCGGGTCGCCACCGTGGCCGACGCCGTCGCCGGCGAGCTCGCCGCGATCGACGAGGAGCACGCCGATGAGTACGCCGCCAACGCCGCCGCGCTGCGCGAGGACCTCGAGGCGCTCGACGCGTCGTACGCCGCTGGCCTCGCCGACTGCGAGCGTGACACCATCGTGGTGTCGCACGACGCGTTCGGGTACCTCGAGAAGTACGGCCTGCACATCGCCTCGATCGTCGGCCTCTCCCCCGACGCCGAGCCGACGGCCGCCGTGCTCGGCAGGCTCCAGGACCTGATCGAGGAGGAGGGCATCACCACGGTGTTCAGCGAGCCGCTCGAGCCCGCGCTCGGCGAGTCCCTCGCCGGCGACCTCGGCCTGACCAACGGCGTCCTCGACCCGGTCGAGGGACTGTCCGACGCCGACTCCGGCGAGGACTACCTGTCGATCATGGAGGCGAACCTGGCCGCGCTGCAGACCGCCAACGGGTGCCGATGACCACCACCAACACGACCAGCCCCGCCGTCTCGGTCAGCAACGGCACGGTCGCCCTCGGCGGTCGGCCGGTGCTGCGCAGCATCGACCTGTCGGTCCAGCCCGGGGAGTTCCTCGCCCTGATGGGCGCCAACGGCTCCGGCAAGTCGACCCTGGTCCGCACCCTCGTGGGCCTGCGACCGCTGCTGTCCGGCGAGGTGCGGCTGTTCGGCACCCCGCTGGCGTCGTACGACGAGTGGTTCCGGATCGGCTTCGTGCCCCAGCGCGCGACCGCCGCCGCCGGCGTGCCCGCGTCGGTCTGGGAGGTCGTCGCCGCCGGCCGGCTGACCCGCCGCAGGCTGCTGCGCCCGCTCTCCCGCGCCGACCGGGCCGCGATCGAGGACGCCCTCGAGATCGTCGGCCTCGCCGACCGGCGCCGCGACGCCGTCAGCAACCTCTCCGGCGGCCAGCAACAGCGGGTGCTCATCGCCCGCGCGCTCGCCGGCGAGCCCGAGCTGCTCTTCCTCGACGAGCCGACCGCCGGCGTCGACCTGCCCAACCAGCAGGCGCTCGCCGACACGCTCGGCCGGCTCAAGGGCCGCGGCGCGACGATCGTCCTCGTCGCCCACGAGCTCGGCCCGCTGGCGCCGCTGGTGGACCGCGCGGTCGTCATGCGCGACGGCCGCGTCGTCTACGACGGCGACCCGCTCGGGGACCACGAGGTGCACCAGCCGTGGCTCGGCGAGCCGCACACCCACCACCATCACCACACCGGCCGCCCGGGCCGCCCCGACCACGTCCCGGGCGTGGCCTCCCCGGTCGACGGAACCGGAGAAGACGCGCGATGAGCCCCGTGGAGCTGTTCGCGACCCCCTTCATGCAGCGCGCCCTCATCGCCGCCCTGCTCACCGGGCTCGCCGCCCCCGCCATCGGCACCTTCCTGGTCCAGCGCCGGCTCGCGCTGATGGGCGACGGCATCGGGCACGTGGCGGTCACGGGCGTGGCCGTCGGCCTGGTCACCGGCACCGCGCCGGTGTGGACCGCCGTCGTCATCGCCGTGCTCGGCGCGATCCTGCTCGAGGTGATCCGCGAGCGCGGCCAGACCAACGGCGACGTGGCCCTGGCCCTGCTCTTCTACGGCGGCCTCGCCGGCGGCATCTTCCTCACCGGCCTCGGCGGCGAGAGCGCGTCCTCGCTCAACCGCTACCTCTTCGGCTCCCTCAACACGATCTCCGTCGACGACCTGGTCGTCACCATGGTGCTCGCCGTCGCGGTCGTCGGCCTCTGCGTCGGACTGGCGCCCCAGCTCTTCGCCGTCGCCCAGGACCAGGAGTTCGCCCGCGTCGCCGGACTCAAGGTCCGCGCCTACAACGTCCTGGTCGCCGTCCTCGCCGCAGTCAGCGTCACCGTCGCCATGCGCACCGTCGGTCTGCTGCTGGTCTCGGCGCTCATGGTGGTGCCGGTCGCCACCGCCCAGCAGCTCACCCGTTCCTTCCGCACCACCATCGCCGCCGCGATGGCACTCGGCACCCTCGCCTCGGTCGGCGGCCTCGTCGTGGCCACCTTCGCGTCGTACAAGGCGACCGTCGCACCCGGCCCGACCATCGTCCTGCTCGCCCTCGCCTGCTACGTGGTCGCCTGGCCGATCGGGATCTGGACCCGCCACCGCGCCCGCCTGCGCGAGCCCTTCGCCGAGGGCCAGCCCGACGAGCACGAGACCGTCGAGGAGCACCACCCCCACGACCACGGCCCCGGCTGCGGCCACCTCGCCGTCCCCCACGACGACCACGTCGACTACGTCCACGACGGCCACCGCCACGCGCCCCACGGGTCGCACTACGACGAGCACTAGCCTTGATGGGGCGAGCGTGTCGCTCGTTGCTGGTCTGGGCGAGCGTGTCGCTCGTCCGGAGGCCGCCGCTGGTTGAGGTGCGAGGCGCCCCAGCGCCGAGCCTCGAAACCAGCGGCACCGATGCACCGGACTGTGCCCACCACAGCCCGCCATCAGGGCCCGGAGGTTTCGAGGCTCCTCGCTAGCGCTCGTCGCACCTCAACCACCGGGAGTATGGCGTCGCGCACCCGAGGCTT
>NZ_VLJQ01000083.1:0-37853 GCF_007829375.1 Nocardioides sp. J9
GCCCGGGTCGTGGGGATCTTCCCCAACGCCGCCGCGGTCATCCGACTCGTCGGCGCGGTGCTCATCGACATGCACGACGAATGGATCGCCGGCGACCGCCGCTACCTGTCCGAAGGCTCCATGGCCAAGCTCTACGAGACCAGCAATACTGATCCCGTCGCCGCCATCGAGAGCAGCGACGAGTAGGCACCGAGGATCACCTCAAAACCCACCACCCCACGGGGCTCTGTCTCTGGAGGCAGAAGACCTCGCGCACGCAGCCACTCGTAGGAGGCTCGGTTTCGCTCGAAGAAGTGGCGCTCGATCTCAGCATCCTTTGCTGCATCACCTGTCACCTGGTGCATCGAGGCAGGCGTCTCGAGATGCTCAGAGGTCCCATCTGCGTAAAACCGCTGTGCGCTCATCCCAGCCATGCGGTGCTCGGACAGGAAGTCGAGGAAGCAGCCCCTGCGATCTTCGGCCCACGCCCACCCGACGTGCATGCCACGGTGGAAGGAGTGGCCGTTGTCGACGACAACAACCGCCTCAGGCGTGACGGCGAGGTAATCCTCGGGCACCGTGCGGAGAGCTGCTTCCGCGCAACGCAATCTGTCAGGGTTCATGAGGCTGACCGTACGGCGTAGGTACGACACAACAGCATCAGTTCTTGTTGTGGCCCAGCGAGCGAGCGTGAAGGACTTCCTTCCAGTACGACTCGCGCTTCAAGACGTGGTCGTCATCGGTACGCATCGACCAGAACTCCAGCAATGCGAACTTCATGTTCGTTCGGAAGTAGTCCTCGCCCCCTTCTTTCAAGAGCTCCTTGAGACCTACGTTGTTCCCGTGGAGCGTCGCGGCGTAAGTGCTCCAGCGCTGCCAGATTCCAGTGTCACCGTAGGCCGACCCCACGTACCTGGCGCCGGTCGTTTGGTCGTGGATGACGTAGACGCCCTTCATGTGCTCGAGGGCGATCCGCCAATCAGGTCGTTGCTGGCTCACGATGACCTGGAGATCGGCGAGCGTGTGGTTGATGCGATCGTGGCCCGGGAATGGGTCGCCCACGAATGCCTCTTCAAGGATCGAGGACACGGTCATCTCATCAAGGCATGACTCCATGGTCCTTCTTCGCTGCCGCCCGGCTAGGTGCAATCTGACGTAGAGACGGCGAACGAAGGGACCCATCAGGTCTTCCCGCGGGATGACGTCGTAGGAATACGTCCTCGGCTCAGGGCGCCGATCCACAACCTCCCAGATCCCGCCAAAGAGCCACAGAGTTGGGTCATGGCGATCCTGCGCGAGCGAGAAGATGAACTGCCGGTTGAAGTCGTTCTTGTCACCGCGCCACGAGTTCCAGCGTTGCCACTCCGCGGGATCGTTGGCCAGCACGTCAATCGGGTAGTTCTTGCCGTTGAAGACTGCACAGTGCAGCTTGCACGTTGCCGGGTCGAAGTGCGCGGGAAGAAGCTCTGCAAGCAGAATCGGCTCCATGAGCGGAGCGTACGCAGAGGGACCGACCTCGACCTCGTCCGGTGCGATCGACGGTGCACCTGAATGCCATGAGTACGCCAGGTCAGATCCGCACGGACGTAGGCCCGGACTTCGGCGCAGTGGGCGGCGCTGGCGATCTGCGGGCAATCGTCGGCGCGCTTCTGACCTACGGCCTGATCATCGCCGTACTCATGCTCGTCATCTCGGCAACGACCTGGGCCATCGCGTCCAACTCCGGTAGCTGGCACACCGCGCAGAAGGCGAAGGTCGGCTGTTTCGTCGCCATCGGCGGCGCCGCCCTGACCGGTGCCGCGCTCGCCTGGGCGAACTGGCTGCTGGACATCGGCGCACACCTGTAAGACGTCCGCCCATTCGACGTCAGGAGTCCTCCCGATGGACCTTCTCACCGCAGTCCTCTTGCTGCCGCTCGACATCGAGATCGACCCGAACTCAAACGGCCTACCCGGGATCGGCCAGCTCAAGAAGATCGTCGGAGCCTCGATGACCGTCGGGCTCGTCCTCGCCGTACTCGCGCTGATCATCTCCGCCATCGTGTGGGCGCTGGGGGCCAACTCGTCCAACCCACACCTCGCGGGCCGCGGCAAGCTCGGGGTACTCGTTGCCCTCGGTGCCGCGATCGTCTGCGGCGCCTCGGTGACGCTGGTGAACTTCTTCTGGAACGTCGGCCAGCAGGTCTGAGGAATCCGTCATGGGTGTCTGCGATGTGCCGGTAATCCACGAGGTCTGCAACGCCGCCGGCGACGCGGCCGGCTCCGTCGTGACCGCGCCATTCGACTGGCTTGCTCAGGGCATGGGCGGCGCGGCCGAGTGGATGTTCATTTCAGTCTGGAAGGTCATCGACACCACGACCTTCGTCGACGTGACCAGCGGTGAGTACACGAAGGTCTACAACATCATGTTCGGCGTCGGCGTCTTCGTGATGCTCGGCTTCTTCATGCTCCAAGTCATCGGCGGCATGATCCGCCGCGAACCAGCAGCCCTATCCAGAGCCGCGCTCGGACTCGCGAAGTCGATACTCGGATCCTTCGTCGCTCTCGCCCTGCTCGCGACAGCGCTCGAGATCACCGACCAGCTCTGCATAGGCATCGTGAACGCCGCCGGCACGAACATGAACGAGATGGGCGACAAGGTCGCCGTACTCGCCGCCGGACTCGGAGCGATCAACCTCAGCGCACCCGGCGCGGGCGCGATCCTGACGATCTTCCTCTCGAGCCTCGCCATCGTCGGTGCGATGGTGGTCTGGATCAGCCTCCTCATTCGCAAGGCCCTCCTGCTGATCGCGATCGTGTTCGCGCCCATCGCGCTCGCCGGATCCAGCTGGGACCACACCCGCACTTGGCTGAGCCGCTGGGCGACGTTCGTGATCGCGATGATCCTGTCGAAGGTCGTCCTGGTGGTGATCTTCCTGCTCGCCACCGCCCAGGTCTCAGCTCCGATCGACGCTGACCTGGAGTCCGTCAGCCAGCCGATGGCCGGCGTCGTACTCATGCTGATGGCCGGGTTTGCGCCGTACCTGACCTACAAGGCCATCGCATTCATGGGCTTCGACATGTACCACGCGATGTCAGCCGAACAGGAGGCCAAGGCGTCGCTCAACCGACCGATGCCCATCCCGCTCTCGCGCCGCACCGGCAGCGAGCCCACCAAGATCCTCGGCGACACCGGCGGAGGTACGGCGACGGGTTGCTCGCCCGCGGTCACACCCACTGTCGGCGGTGGTGGCGGGGCGTCCGGAGCCACTGCAGGCGGCGGCACCGCTGGTGGCGGTTCCGGTGGCGGGGCCGCTGCGGGCGGCTCGAGTGGCGCGGCAGCCGCAGGCGGTGCGGTCGCTGCTGGCGCGGTCGTGGCGAAGGAAGCGGCGGCGGCTGGGCCGCGTCTCGGAGGCTTCGTTGCAGCCCAGGCGACCGACCAAACCCAGGCCCACGATTCGGCGGCGCCGTCCACGGTCCCGCCGCCGGTCGCGGACTCGACGCTTGCCAAGCCCGCAGGACGGAAGTGATCGGCAGTGAGTACGTCGAGCAGTGCCGAACCGTCGCTGAGACCCATCAAGTTCTCCCGGCTCACCAAGCGCGGGATCCTCCTCGGATTGTCAGGTCCGCAGCTGGTGATGGCGAGCCTCGCCGCCGGCACCCTTATCCTGGGCCTCTATCTGGGCGCGGTCGTCATGACCTTCCCGATCATCCTCGTCTTCGTCGTACTCGGATTCGTCGGCGTCGGTGGCCGGAAGATCATCGAGTGGGGACCCATCGGAGCACGCTGGCTCTGGCGCTCCGCCGGAGGTCAACTGTTGTATCGCCGCCGGGTGGTCAAGCCGCGCCCGGCGGGAACGCTAGCGCTCCCGGGCGACGCCGCACGGCTCAGGCAGTGGGTCGATCCGGAGACCGGGGCAGTCATGGTCCATGACCCCCACGCGGCCACCGTGACCGCAATCGTGGGTGTCTCCCACCCCGCCTTCGTGCTGCTCGACCCTGCTGAGCAGGAACGTCGGGTGGTCAGCTGGGGACGCGTGCTCGCGACCGCCTGCCGATCCGGACGCCTGGCCTCGGTCCAGGTCATGGAGCGCACGCTCCCCGACTCCGGCAAGGGACTGGCGGACTGGTGGGAGCAGCATGGAAACCGCGTCGAGACGTGGGCATCGACGACGTACGGCGAGCTCGTCGACCGCGCCGGTCCGGCTGGTGAGCGCCACGCCAGCACCATCTCGATCTCGCTCGACATCAAGACCGCTGGCCGCGCAATCCGGGCCGCAGGTGGCGGGAACCGCGGCGCTGCCGCCGTACTCCGCCAGGAGATGGCAACGATGCTCGCTGCCCTTCGGTCCGCTGACCTCTCTCCCTCTGACTGGCTCACCCCTGGCGACCTCGCCCTGATCCTTCGATCGGCCTACGACCCAGCTGTGGCGGGCGCCCTGGAGCGGCACGGCGCCGTGGGCCGCGACCTGGCAACCGCCGGCCCGGTCGCCGTCACCGAGTCCTGGGGCAGCCTCCGCAGTGACTCAGCGCACCACTGCGTCCTCTGGATCAGCGAATGGCCGCGCTCACTGGTCTTCCCCGGCTTCCTCGCACCAATCCTCCTCTCCTCCGGGATCCGGCGGACGTTCTCTCTTCTCTACACGCCGATGCGCACCGACAGAGCGGCTCGGGACATCCGCAAGAAGAAGACGGAGTACATTTCCGACGCCGCCCAGCGGCAGAAGATCGGGCAGATTGAGGACGCCCAGCAGACGGCCGAGTACCAGGACGTCCTCCAGCAGGAGGCGGACCTCACCGCCGGTCACGGGGTGCTGCGGGCAACCGGCTTCGTCGCCGTGAGCGCGAGTGACCCCGACGAACTCGAGCGCGCTGTCGCAGCGATTGAGCAGGCGGCAATCCAGGCGTCGTGCGAGACACGTCGGCTCTGGGGACAGCAGGCTCAGGGCTTCGCCGTAGCCGCGCTGCCACTCGCACGAGGCGTCTAAGGACACCGGAACCACCTTGAATCTCGATTCCAGGGACAACGGCCGACGGCATACTCCAGGATTCTGCCCAGACCCCGCAGGTGACCCGAGACGCCTGCGGGGTCTTCCGTTGCCCGGGAAGGCGTCGGACGTCCGGCGTAGCCTTCCTCCATGGCCGCGATCCCGCACCAACCCCGCCCTCCGTGGCGGGTGTTGTTCACGGATCGGAGTCGTCACCATGGCGCACTCGCCTCACCGGCAGCACAAGGGCTGCCAGCTCTGTAAGTCCCACAAGAACCGCCGCAACGGTCGGGCTGTGCGCGAGCCTTGGCCGGTGCTTCGCAAGACGGGCAAGCGCCGCCGTGTCCGCCGCCGAGACATCGGCGATGCCGCCGACGAGTAGACCAGCTCAGCTACACGGAGCGCCCTCACAGCAGGGCCGGATGTAACCGCATCCGTCGCAACGCTCGTGAGAGGTCTCCCAGCGCATCAGGTGTCGCAGTTCGGGCAAGGCTCCGTCAGATCGGCCACGGCCACAGGGTAGGTCGGGCAGCGACCGCCGCCACGACGACACGGCGGACCACCACGCGCACCTCATCGATGAAAGACCATCGACCGAGGAGCCACCGATGCCTACCTTCAACGACCCGGTCGCCGACGCTGACGAACTCCGGGAAGCAGTCCGCGGCCTCGCCCACGCGACGCGCTCGATCGAGGATCCGACCTCGCTCTATGCCGTACTCGGGTCCATCAGCTCCGCGCTCGCGTCGCTGAGTCAGTCGCTGCACCAGCTCGGCCAGTTCCACGATGGGCCGACTCGCAAGCAGGCATGGATGAACGGCGATGCCAACGCCGGGCGCGCAGCGTCGTACAGGGAGTCCTGGGAGCTTCACCGCGCCGCCGAGATGATCCACCAGGTTGCTGAATGCGTGGACCGGGCGCACGAGATCGAGGCGACGATCGCCTACGACATCCACGACTACCCGTCATTCGCACCGGTTCAGCGCTCGCCGCACCAGCCAGGGATGTCGCTGTGACCGGGTGGCAGGACGGGCGCCTCCACTCAGCCGTCCTCGTCTCACCAGGCCGCGAACGGCGGCACGATCGCAAGCTCCGCAAGGCGGCTGCGCGAGAGCTCCTGTCCACCGATCGCGAAGCCCGGCGTACCGAGGCGAAGCGCAAGGCTGAGCAGCTCTCGGCTGAGAAGCGGGCAACGGTGACGCTACCCCGCCCCGGCGAAACGGGCCCGGCCGCTCTCCGCACGCCCGGACGATTCCGAGTCCCACGCCATCAGGACACGTCAGCAACCCTGGCGGGCGCGTACCCGTTCCTTGCCGAAGGCGGCCTGGGCAGCGAGGGCGTATTCGTCGGCCAGGACCTGTACTCCGGCAGCTCGTTCGTCTACGACCCCTGGATCCTCTACGCCCGCGGCCTCATCACCGCACCAAATCTGGTCCTTGCCGGCATCGTCGGTTCCGGCAAGTCCTGCCTCGCCAAGAGTCTCTACACGCGATCCATCCCGTTCGGCCGCCGCGTGTACGTGCCCGGCGACCCCAAGGGCGAGCACACCGCGGTCGCCGAGGCCGTAGGCGGCCGAGCCATCGCCCTCGGCCACGGGATGCCCAACCGACTCAACCCGCTCGACGAAGGCCACCGACCATCTGGCCTCGACGATGCGCAATGGTCCAACCAGATCGCCTCCCGCCGCCGAGACCTCGTCGGCGCGCTCGCCGAGACCGTGCTCGACCGCCGCCTCAGCCCGCTCGAACACACAGCCGTCGACATCGCGATCGACCGCACAGTGCGGAGCACCGACGTCCCCGTCCTCCCGATGGTCGTCGACCGGCTGCTCGCACCGGACCGCACCGACGACCCGGATGGGCGCCTCACCGAGGACGGGCGACTCGTCGGGCACGCCCTCCGTCGGCTCGTCGCCGGCGACCTCGCCGGCCTCTTCGACGGGCCGTCCACGGTCACTTTCGACCCAACGCTCCCGATGATCTCGCTCGACCTCTCCCGCGTCACCGAGAACGCGACCCTCATCTCGGTCCTGATGACCTGCGCGTCGGCGTGGATGGAGTCAGCGCTCCTGGATCCCGCCGGAGGTCAGCGCTGGGTCGTGTACGACGAAGCGTGGCGGCTCATGTCGCACCCAGCCCTGCTGCGGCGGATGGACGCGCACTGGCGGCTCGCTCGCCACTACGGCATCGCGAACATGCTGATCTTCCACAAGCTCACTGACCTCGACAACGTCGGCGACCAGGGTTCGGCAATGCGTGCGTTGGCCTCCTCGCTTCTGGCGAACGCCGAGACACGGATCGTCTATCGCCAGGAGTCCGACCAGCTCGGCGCCACCGCCACCGCACTCGGGCTCACCGGCACCGAACAGAGCCTCATCCCCACGCTCGGCACGGGCCAGGGCTTGTGGCGGATCAAGCACCGGTCGTTCGTCGTCCAACACCAGATGCATCCTGCCGAGGTTCTGCTCTTCGACACAACGGCCCGGATGACTGGAATGCTCTAAGAAGCCGAAGCTTCTCGGTGCGCGGTGCCGTCTTCCGCGCCGGATATCGGGTGCTGTCACACCCCGTTGACGTGTTCGCGAGGCCAGGCCGCTCATCGGCCAGTTCCTCCAGCATGCGGCCGAGGGTGTCCGCCAGGCGACGCGTCCCGGCATCGACCGCGTCAGGCACGGCTCCGCGCTGCGTGAGATCGGTCAGATCCAGCGGACGACCGATGCTGATCGTGACCGTCGTGCGCTTGGACAGTCTCGGCCGTCGACCATAGGCGGGGAGGATCTCTTGGGCGCCCCGCTGTGCTACCGGAATGAGCGGTGCTCCTGTCTCGAGCGCCAATCGGACGGCGCCTGTCTTGAGAGGCATCATGCGCCCACCTGGGTCCTTCGTGATCGATCCCTCGGGGTAAACCACGAGAAGTGCACCGCCACGAAGTGCCATCAACGCGGCGCCGAATCCGTCCGCACCATGCGATCGATCCACCTCGACATGCCCGGCAGCGCGGAACCACCATCCCACGACGCCCTTCCCGAAAAGACTGCTCTTGGCCAAGAAGGCCGGAGTCCTGCCGTGCGCGAGCACCAGCTCGGCGATGAGCAGGGGATCCACATGGGAAACGTGGTTCGCGGCAAGGACAGCGCCGCCACACGACGGGATCTGTTCGAGCCCACGCCAGTCTCGACGGCGGACCAACACCAACACCGGCTTGCAGATCATGAAAGCGACCCACCACGCCACGCCCCAACCAGGCCGGATTGCATGAATCCTCACCGGCACTCCGCCTCCAGCTGTGTTTCTGGGTCAACCGCGGTGAAGTGTTCAGGGCCGACCACCACGAAAGTGGCCCCGGCCGATCCGGCCTTCTGACCGGCGTCGTCCCACGCGTCCGCATGAAGTAGCAGCCGACGTCCTTCGTGTTGCGCCACACGGGCACGGAACGTGTACGTCCGATGCAACCGGAACGGGGCTCGGTAATCGACGGTGAGGCTGCGTGTGACGGCGAGCGACCCAACGGTGTAGAGGGCGAACCCGAAGAGGTCGTCGAAAGCGAGAGCGACCGCTCCTCCGTGTGCGATACCAGGGGCGCCTACCTGGCCCTCGGCGAAACGATGCACAGCTTCGACGCCCGACGCCGTGCGGACCGCGTGCAAATGCAGGCCGGAGGGGTTATCTGGCCCGCACCCGGCGCAGTCGGGCGAGTGCGGGGGCAATGTCTGGCCAATCTCCACCGGAGTCTGGCCGGCGAGGTGCGACGCCCACCGCGAGATCGTTTCCCGATCGCGGGGCGCTCCTACTTCGGTGCCGCCCTGCGCATGCTGGTGGTCGCCTTGGTCCAATGCTTTCGATATCCGTGTCACTCCTGGTCCCCTGTCTGCCTCAGGACCTCCGAATGGGGCGAGCCGTCGGCAAGCTCGATGGCAGCCAGGGTGTGCAGCGCAGCACCCGTCGAGGGCAACGCCAGCTCGTGACGCAGAGCTGCTGTGGTCGTCGGGAGGACGTTCAACATCGTTCTCTGCATTCGATTCCTAGATTCATGTGCACTTCTTGACGGAGCGATTTCGCAAGCACGCAAACCTCGGGATGACAATGGAGATGATCAGTGATCTCTCGCGTTCAAGGAGATTGCGGCACGCTCGAGGGACTCGACGAGACGCAACTCCAACTCCGGTAGCCGGCTGGCCGTCCGGACCAGGTCGTCAATCCGCGACCGCGGATGGGTGTCGCTTTTGACCGCGGCGCGGGCGGCGTCTGTCCAGCCTTGTGCGCAACGGGCGGCTTCGGTCGCAAGCTCAGCGCTTGCGGGGTCGCCGGTCAGTCGTGCGACCTCAGCGCAACCGTCTGCGAGCAGTCGGCGGAACAGTCCGCCGCCGGTGCCTGCCTTCTCGATGAAGGCACCGAGGCTGAACAGCATGATCCCGAGTTCGTCTTCGGGAAGCTCCGCCCAGGTCGCGATGTCGTCAGCGAACAAAGCAACCGCCTCCAGGCCCTCGGAACCGACGGCGGCAGTGGTCGGGCCGGCAATGCTGTGGCGTGACGGATTGCGCATGTTGCCTGCGGATTGGGAGAACGCGCTTGCAGCGACTTCCGCGATGCCGGGCAAGGAGGGGGGCCAGGTGATGCGGTACATGCAGTGACGAGTGGGTTGCGGGAACGCCTGTGAGGCCCGTGCCCGAGCCAACGCTGCCAGCGGAACCTCCTGCGCCTCGGCGCGATCGTTGTCCACGACGTAGGCGAGTTGTCTCTCATCGTCATAGCCGATGACGACGATGTCGTGGCGGCTCATCTGCAACTGGACACGGAGATAGGGAAGTTCGGCGATGTCGCCCCAGATCAGGCTGGGCCTGCCGGCGTCGAGTTCCTCACGCACCCACGACCAGCCCTCCCCGGGATCGTCGGTGGTGAGCACCTGCACGACTCCGCCCAGTCGTGTCGGTAGATCGACTTCGAAGTCGGCACCTCGTCCCACCAGGTACAGCGGGGGAAACAGTTCGCTCGACCGGAGGTAGGAGAGCCCTAGGGCGCCGCCGAGCGCGAACACCAGACCCTCATCGGGCGGGCCGTCCCATCCCAGACCGTGCCAGTGCAGGAGATCGCGCATCGCACCGGAGCCGCAGTGTCCCCCCATTCGATGGGGGTAGTCCTCGACCAAGGCGGTGACGGTCATGTTGCGTCCTCTCATGTGCCGGATGGTTCTGGAGCGTGGAGTCAGTTGTTCCGGATTCGGTCCAGGTAGGCCTGGCGCGCGCCCATGTCGACGTCGTCGAGGAAGACCGAATCCGTGCCGAGGGTCGAACCCAGCGCGGAGGCCAACCGTCCCGGCACGAACTTCATTGCTGCGACCATGCCTCCGGCGAGGCGGGTGACGCGTACGAACGGGCGGGGACGTTCGATGAGCTCGGCTGTCGCCCGAGCAATCTCCTCGGGCTCGGCGTTGCGCAGCCCCTTGGCTCCGGTGGTGCCGGCGACGAGCTCGGTGTTGGTGAATGTCGGCCGAACGGTGGAGAGCTGGACTCCGGAGTTGCGGTACTCCTGTCGAGCTGCCTCGGTGAATCCGATGACCGCGAACTTGGTGCCGCAGTAGGTAGCCAGGCCCGGTACGGGGAGCTCCCCGGCCAGCGATGCGGTGTTGATGATGTGTCCGGCCCGCCGCGGCAGCATCCGCTGGAGGGCGAGCTTGGTTCCGAAGATCACTCCGAGGACGTTGATCTCCACCTGCCGCCGGGTCACGGCGTCGTCCTCCTCGTGAGCGTGCCCGGTGGGTATGATCCCCGCGTTGTTGACCAGCACGTCCAGGGGACCAAGCTGGTCCTCGACCATGTCGAGAAAATGCACGGAATGAGTCGGTGTCAGTGACGTCGAGGCGGGTGACAGCAGAGATACCGAGCTCATCCGCCGCCTCCTTGACACGGGCCTCATCGATGTCGCCGATGGCGACCCGATGACCGCGTCGGATCAGCTCCTTCGCGGTCTGATAGCCGATGCCGCGAGCTCCACCGGTGATCGCGATCGTCTTGGCGGGGAGGGAAGTGGTGCGCGTCATTTGCTCTGTTCCTTGTTCAGGCCGAGGCGTTGGCGCAGGCCGCGCCCGGCTGCGGCGCGCAAGACCATGGCGGCGATGGCCGTGCGCCGGGCGGAGTACGGGTACCACGTAAGTTCTTTTGGCAGGACGGGAAGTCGCGGCTCAGTGACCGCTCGGACGCGGCAGTACTTGTGCAGCCCGTCGGGTCCTCCGAGCCGGGCGCCCATGCCGGAGGCCTTCCAGCCACTGTGAGGCAACGTCATCGCGAAGAGGTTGCTGAAGACGTCGTTGATGTTGACCGCGCCGGCCTCCAGGCGCCGTGCGACGCGGCGGGCGCGAGCGTGATTGCGAGTCCACACTGTCGCCGACAATCCGTACGGGGAGTCGTTGGCCAGTCGGATGGCCTCTTCTTCGTCGGCGACGCGCATCACCGGGATCGTGGGTCCAAAGGTCTCTTCGGTCATGCAGGACATCGTGTGATCCACGTCGACGAGGACCGTTGGCGCGTAGTAGTTTCCGGCCGCTCCCCGTCTGCCGCCGGCCACTACCTTCGCTCCCGCCGCCACCGCCTCGCTGACGTGGCGATCCGTGATGTCAACCTGTCTCGCGGTCACCAACGCACCGACATCGTTGCCGGCGTCCGCACCCTGGGTCAGGGACTGCACGCGCTCTGTCAGGCGGGCCACGAACTCCTCGTAGACCGCAGCGACGACATACACGCGCTCGACTGAGATGCAGACCTGCCCTGCGTTGAACAGGCCACCCCAGGCGACGCCCTCGGCCGCTCGAGCGAGGTCGGCGTCCTCCAGCACGATCGCCGGATCCTTGCCGCCCAGCTCCAGACTCACCGGTTTCAACTGCTCAGCACAGCGGAGGGCGACCTGGCGCCCTGTCGCTGTCGAGCCTGTGAACTGGACGAAGTCGGCGGCGTCCGCCACTGCGGCACCAGCGCCGCCGGCTCCTGTGACATGGGCCAGGACTGGTGGAGCGCCGATCTCACGCCAGCCGTCGATGACCCGCGCACAAGTCAGCGGTGTCTCCTCCGAGGACTTCACCAGTACCGCGCAACCAGCAGCCAGTGCGGGGGCTGCGTCCATGAGGAATAGGGTGATCGGGAAGTTCCACGGGGTGATCAGACCGACGAGAGGGTAGGGCTGGTAGGTCCGGGACAGTCGCTTCGGCAGGCTCAGGACGCCCGCGGTCTTGACCCTTTCGTCGGCGAGGAACTCCTCCGCATGGTCGGCGTAGTAGGTGATGAACTCGCACGACGCGGTCGTCTCTACGAGAGCGTCAGGACGCACCTTGCCCGTCTCGGCCTGTAGCAGGTCGGTGAGCTCATCGGAGTGAGCGAGGATCCAGTCGCGCCAGAGGCGCAGCCACCTGGAACGATGCCGCGGACCAGCGTCGGCCCATGCACCTTGGGCCAGGCGGAGCTGCGTGGCACGGCGGTTCACGGCGTCTTGGTCGTCAACGGACACGGTTGCCACCAGCCGACCGTCGGACGGGTTGCGCACTTCGAGTGCGGCACCTGTAGTCGTTGTGATCATTGATCCTCCTGAGGCGAAGTGGACCGACCTGAGGAACCATCGGCTCTGACCGGGCTGGCGGGCCCGGCGGTGAAGGCGTCGTCGATCGCGTGCGCCGAGGCTTGGACCATCGATCCATAGGTGGTCCGGAGCTCGGTCAGGATCGCGGTCAGGGGAAGGTCGTCAAAGACACCTCGGTCGCGGACGTACTCCATGTGCTGGGTCCCGTCCCCAGTGAAGGCGTGCATGAGCGCGTCGTGCTCACCGTCGAACTCCACAGGCGGGACACCGAAACGAGCGCACAGTTCGACGTTGAACGTCGGGGTGGCCTTGAGCCATTTCCCGTCGATGTGGAGGCTGCTGTATCCGTGGTAGACGAACAAGTCGGTGCCGCCCATGAGGGTTCGCAACGATTCGGTCTGCAGATGGTTGCGCACATCGGCGAACCCCAACCGCGCTGGGATTCCGGCTGCACGGCACACCGCGGTCAAGAGCACCGCCTTCGGGACGCAATAGGCGCGCCCTGCTTGGAGGACGAAGCTCGCGCGGTAGTGGGTGGGGTCGGTCGACACGGTGTAGGGGTCGTACCAGACTTGGTCGCGGACAGCAGTGAAGAGGCGCTTCGCCTTTTCTTTGTCGCTGCGCGCGTCCCCCACGGTGGCCTCGGTGAAGGCGCGGACGTCCTCGTGCTCGGTGTCGAGAAACTCGGTCGCCGCCAGGAGCGTCGCTGGTGCGCGACTCATCGTCGCTCCAGTGTGATCGGCAGCCCGTCTACCGGAATCGGTAGGGATGTGTTGTCCCATCTGACTTCGTAGCCGTCGGGGACCGTCCATCGATAGTTGCGCAGCATGTGGTGAAGGATCGCCTTGACCTCGAGTGTTCCGAAGTGGAGACCAATACACTTGTGCACTCCCCCGCCGAACGGGATCCACCCGAAGCGGTGATGCTGGTCCTCGCGCCGCGGCTCGCTGAATCGGCTCGGGTCGAAGGCGTCAGGGTCGGTCCAGCACGATTCATCGAAGTGGTTGACCGCCGGAGCGACGGCCACCAGTGTGTCAGCTGGAATGTGGTGACCCGCGATCTCTGCATCCTCGATGGTCTTGCGCATGACTATCGGCACTGGCGCCGCCAGGCGCAGCGTTTCCTTGATCACGAGATCGAGAGTCACCAGCGACTCCAGGTCGTCGATGTTCGGGGTCCGTTCACCGATGCGGTCGGACTCGGTCCGGGCCCGTTCCTGCCACGCCGGGTGCTTGGCGAGAAAGTAGGCGGCGGCCGCGGTGGTGATGGTGGAGGTGTCGTGGGCCGCCATCATCAAGAAGATCATGTGGTTGATGACGTCCTCGTCGGTGAAGGCCTGTCCTTCGGGCGTCCGCGCATGACACAGTCCCGCGAAGAGGTCGCTGCCCTGACCGTTGCGCGCTGCCGGAAGGTGACGCGCGAAATAGGCCTCCAGCAAGGCGCGCCCACGGACACCGGCTCTCCAGCGCGTGCCAGGCAGCGGGACCCGGACGATCGAGCTGGCGGCGCGCACGGTCGCCACGAAGGCTTCGTTGATCGCAGCGGCGTCCTCGCGTCCGCCCCGCCCTGCCATGAAGACCTCTGTCGCAACGTCCAGGGTCAGGGTCTTGAGCAGCGGGTAGATGCGCGTGGACTTGCCGGCAGTCCACTCCGGGATTCGCGCCTCCAGCGTCGGTCCGAGCTGGTTGACGTATCCAGCGAGCCGATCGCGGGTGAACGCCTCCTGCATGATCCGTCGATGCATCTTGTGTTCGTCGAAACTCATCAGCATCAGGCCCCGGTGAAAGAAGGCATCGATGAGGAAGGTCCATCCGTCCTGAGAGAAGGACTTCGCCTTGGTGGTCAGCGCCTCCTGTGTGGCGTCCGGGCCGGCCACTACCACCACCTTGGTGCCAAAGGCGCCCATCCACGTCACCGGCCCGAGCCGCTCGTGTCTGGCGCGCGCGAAGTCGGATCCGTATCGGATGTAGTCCAGGGTGTGGCCGAGAACCGGGAGTCCGGCCGTCCCTTGAACGGACTTGAGGCCCGAGCCTGCCGGAACGGGGGCGAGGTCGCGGACCGGCCACCGGTCCTGGGCCTCACACAGGGCTCTGTCTACCCGAGCCGGTAGCGGGACGAGAAGCACCGACGACAGTCGGTCGCGTCGGTTCGGCGCCAGCCGAAGGAGGTTCGTCATCGATTGTCCCTTCTACGAGCGGTTCCGCTTCTCGTTGTCCTGCGACTACCTGATGGGCCGGTTCTCCGGACAACCGCGGCCCGACTCAGGCCACGACGGTGATTCGACTCGAGGGCCATCACGCACCGAGGTCACTCACGGTCACCAGGGGCAACTCTGCCCGCCCAACGCCCTGAGTTGCTTGCGTTAGAAGCCGCTTGCTGAAGACGAAGTCGCGGGGGCGGTTGACACAGTCCGCGGCGATCAGCTCGCCTTGGCGGAGGTAGAAGCAGGTGAAGTCGCGGTCCCGGTTCGGATCACCGCTGAGGACGACTTCGTCGTACCCGGTGTTGAGTCCAGCGATCTGAAGCTTGACGTCGTACTGATCTGACCAGAACCACGGAAGCGCCCTAATCTCCCTGCACTTTCCAGAGATTGTCGCCGCCGCCGCCTTCGCCTGCTCCCCCGCACTGGGCACGCACTCCAGGCGGACCCGACTGCCGTAGCGGGCGATGTCTCGACTCGTGCAGTCGCCGGCCGCGACGATGTCCGGATCGCTGGTCCGGGCCCGGTCGTCAATCACGACACCGTTGTCGATCACCAGGCCGGCGGATGCGGCGAGTTCAGTGTTCGGCTCGATACCGATACCAACAATGACGAGGTCTGCCGGGACTGATTCACCGCTGGACAGGACCACTTCGCGGACCCGAGCATCACCCGCGAGGGCCTCGACCAGGGCGCTCGTCTGAATGCACACCCCCTCCTCACGGTGGATTCGATCGAAAAATGCCGAGACCTCGGGGGCCGTCACGCGTTCGAGGACTCGCTCGGTCGCCTCGAGGACGGTGACGTCGAGACCCAGCGCGCGGAGTGAGGCGGCCGTCTCCAGCCCGACATAGCCGCCACCGACGACCACCGCCCTGCTGCCCGGTTTGGCTGTCGCTCTGATCAAATCCACGTCCGCGGCGGTGCGAAGGTAGTGGACTCCGGCAAGGTGGGCTCCCGGAACCCGGAGCCGTCGCGGACGCGCGCCGGTGCACAAAGCCAGCTTGTCGTAGGCCAGCGACTCGCCGGTGCTCAGCGATACTCGACCAGCAGAGCGGTCGATCCGCTCCACGGTCGCACCGAGAAGGCGGATCTCTTGGCGTGCGTAGAACTCTGCGCTGCGGATCGCCAGTTCCGCGAGTGTGCTCTTCCCTGCCAGGTAGGCCTTCGACAAGGGAGGGCGTTGACAGGGAAGTGCCGACTCGTCACCGACCAGGACAACCTCGCCGGCCCAGCCTTCCTGGCGCAGACTGGCGGCGACTTGGGCACCGGCATGGCTTGCCCCGACGATCACCGCTCGCTGCACGCTCATGCGGTGGGCTTCGCGGTGAGCCGGACCATCAGCTTGCTGATGCCCCGTACGAAGTTGGACTGTACGTACTCCGGCTCCCCCACGACCTCGATCTTCTCGAAGCGCGGGAGCAGTTCCTCCCACAGGACCCTCAGCTGGAGCTCGGCCAGCCGATTGCCCATACAGCGGTGGACGCCGAAGCCAAAGGCGATGTGGTTGCGCGCGTTGGGCCGATCGATGATCAGCTCATCCGGACGCTCGAACACAGTCTCGTCGCGGTTGCCGGAGGCGTACCACATCACGACCTTGTCGCCCTTGCGGATGAACTGGCCGTTCAGGACTGTGTCCGCCTTGGCGATCCGGCGCATGTAGGCGAGCGGAGTCTGCCAGCGGATGATCTCCGACACCATGTTGGGGATCACGTCGGGGTTGGCCTTCAGCTTCTCAAATTGATCGGGGAACTGGTTGAGCGCAAGAACGCCGCCACTCATCGAGTTGCGGGTCGTGTCGTTGCCCCCGACGATCAGCAGCACCAGGTTTCCGAGGAACTCCATGGGGCGATCGATCAGGTCCTTGGTGTTCTCGTTGCTCTGCAACATGGTGATCAGATCGAAGCCCGGTTCCTCCCCTGCGGCAGTTCGGGCGGCCTTGTCATGCCAGAGCGCGCTGAGACCTCGCGCCATGTCGCGCATTCCGTGGAAGACCTCGTCGTTGTCAGAGGGACCGCCGTTCGCCTGCTCCATCGACGACGCAAGATCTGACCAGTAGGTCAGCTTGTGTCGTTGCTCGTACGGAAAGTCGAGCAAAGTGGCCAGCATGCGGCCCGTCAGCTCGATCGACACGTGTTGCACCCAGTTGAAGGGTTCGCCGACCGGAAGGCCGTCCAAGACCTCGCGGACGCGCTCTCGGATGAGACTCTCCATCTCGCGGAGGTTCTTCGGCGCGACAACGCCCTGGACCGCCTGCCGCTGCAGGTCGTGCCGCGGCGGGTCCATTGCGATGAACATCTCGATATCGAGGAAGCGGGGTGGCACGCCGATCACGATCAAGGGTTCGGCTGAGAAGACCTCATGGTTCTTGTCGACGGCGATGATGTCGGCGTGCCGGGTGACCGACCAGAATGGCCCGAACGGGCTGTTCGACTGATAGTGGACGGGAGCCTCGTTCCGCAGCCGCTGGAAGTAGGACTGCCAACGGCCCTGTCGGTACAGGAACGGATTGCTGAGGTCGATGTCCGCGAGCTCGACTTCTTCGACTGGCGGGATGGGACGCTCGACGAACATTCGCTCACCGTTGGTGCCCGTCACCCACCTCCTCGTCTTGTCGTAGAGATGCGCACCCTGGATCTGCCGCTCCATCGGGATGGCTGACTGAACTTTGGCAGTGATCGCCTCAGGAATCCTCATGATTTCGACGCTCCTCTCGTTGATCACATCTGGAATTCGGGCAGACGGACAGTCAGTCCGTCCCAGGCCTCGGAGACCACCATCTGGCAGGACAACCGAGAGGTCGGTTCACGCTCGGGGTTCATGGCGAGCATCTGCTCCTCGTCGGCACCGGATGGCCCCACGCGGTCCGACCACCGAGGGTCAACGATGACGTGACAGGTCCCGCACGCAGCCTCGCCCCCGCAGTCGCCGTCGATGCCGGGCACCGCGTTGTTCGTCGCGACCTGCATCAACGACTGCCCTTCCTCCAGGGACGCCGCGTGTGTCTCGCCGTCGTGCGACACGAAAGTAACCACTGCCATAACCAACTCCTGGTGCATGTCGGGGGCCGCAATGCCTTGCTCAAACTCTTGCCGCGGGCGCCGGGCCTGGCTATGTTCACCGGATCCAGATAGTTGTGAGTTCGGGTCAGAGAAAGGCTTCGATGAGCTTCACCGAACCGGGTGTCCCCTACACCGCATTCGCGCAGTTGCTCGAGAGCCAAGCGCTCGACGCGCACGCGGTCGCACAGTTCCGCGCCATCATGACTCGCGAGAGTGCCGCCGATCCGACCCTGCTGCAGCTTGAGGGCCAGGTCCCGGTGCGGTGGTTCCGGGAGGTCTACCCCGAGCTTGACGCCGAACAAGCAACCAAGCTCGGCCACGCGTTCGCAGAACACGCTCAGTTGACCTCTTTCGGCCCCTTGAGCGTTCCGCTCATCAGCGCAGGGTCCGTAGCCGAGATCATGGAACTGCTCACGTATCTTCCCTTGATCACGACGGCCGTCACGACACGGTTCCATCCGAACGAAGAGGGACTCACGGTTGGGCTCACAGGCCACATAGGTGATTCGGACCTGGACTGCCTGATCGTCACCTACTGCGGCGCCGCGCTGCGGCGATTGGTCCAGATGCTCGTCGGCGACGAATCAATCGTCAGACTGCACACGAGTTGGCCAGCACCGACCGACGTGGATCAGGACGACGCGCGGCCCGGGAACATGGTTTTCAACGCCCCGATGACGTTCCTCCACGTGCCCACTGAGCCTCTGAATGAGGTCTGTCGATTCTCCGATCCCGTTGCCTATCGGCTCGCCATTGCCGACCTCCGGGAAGCTCTCGAGCACAGGGTCGGACCCACGTCGTACTCGGCCAAGGTACGAGCGTCGTTGGACGAGGCTGCAGCGCTCAAGACGTGCCGGACGGTCGCCGAGGAGCTGTCAGTGTCCGCCAGCACCCTCAAACGGCGCCTCCACGAGGAGGGCACCACGTTCCGCGAGTTGCTCGAGTCGTCGTTGCTTGAGCGCGCCACGCTACGGCTACTCGACCGATCCATGTCGGTCAGCGAGATCGCCGTTGACCTCGGTTACAGCGACCTCACCAACTTCTCGCACGCCTTCAAGCGGTGGACGGGCCGGTCTCCACGGCAGTTTCGAGAATCGTGCCGGAGCTGGTGATCGATCCGCTTGGTGTGCGGCTCGCGTAGCCGGCACAGCGCCCGGCCCGACCTACGTGCCGGCATCGATCAGATCTGTCCCGACTCGCCGTGCTCGGCCAAGGTCGGCGCCCGATCTCACGATGCGTGCCCTCCGTCGCCTGCCAGGTACTGGCTACTGCCGCCCCCAACTGCTGATTCCAGATTCCGACGAGCTCCACCGATAGCGAGACCTCCAGCGGTGTCGGAGGAGTACAGCGGTCGGAGACGCTAGCCAGCAAGGCCCTGCATCAGTACAGCGAGGACCCGTTTCGCGATTTGTTCTGCGGACGGGCGGGTGTCTTCGACGGCGTGGTAGAGACCGGCGACGGTGATGGCGCCAAAGATCGCGAGCGAGGCGTCTTCGGGGTGGGGCTGGACCTGTAGCGATCCATCGGCGGCGCCTTCGTCGAGAAGTTGTTCGATGGGTCGCTGGAAAGCCTCCTGGAGGGCGTGGGCCAGCTCCGGGAGTCTGGTGGCACGACCAAGGTCACCCACGAGCGCTCGGCATGCGGCCGGCTGGTCGAGCATGACGGCGATCTGCGCGTGGACCGCGGCTTCGAGACGCTCGCGGGCGGTTCCGGGGGTGCCGACGGCGGCCGCAACCTCCCCGGCGATGGCTTCGAGCATGTCGGTGAGCAGGAAGGCCAGGATCTCGTCCTTGCCTGTGAAGTAGTAGTAGAGCGTTGCGCGGGGGATGCCGGAGGCGGCGGCGATGTCGTCCATCTTGGCCTCGGTGATGCCGCGCTCGGCGATCAGCTCTGCTGCGCCGTAGAGCTTGCTCGCGATCGTTGCTGGCAGTTGCCGCATCTGTGCCTTGACCTTTCGGGCGAACGTCTCTGCGTTCGTTCGATGTGTATCGACTGTGGCGCCAGTCTATGTTGTACTTTGAGTACAAACCAAAGATGCAGACACCGTGGGGGTATCCGTGGGTGTTGGGGCGCCGGGCCGTCTGGCCCACTTGTGCGCGGTGGGAATCCGCTTCCCGCGTGTGGTGGTTGTGGGCTGGCTGATCGCCGCTGCGGCGGTGACCTTCGGGCTGCCGTCTCTGCCATCGGTGGTTGAGCGAAACAGCGCCGCGTTCCTGCCCGAGGATGCTCCGACGTTGGCTGCGTTGCACCGGATGGATGAGGCGTTCGGGTCGGGACGCACCGAGTCGTTCGCCTACGTCGTGTTCCGCAACGAGAAGGGCTTGAGCGCAGCGGACACGCGCGCCTACCGCAATCTAGTGCGGACCCTGCAGGCGAATGAGGAGCGGGTCTCCGATGTGCAGCACTTCGTCGGCAACAAGGAGGCCCGGCAGCAGCTGGTCAGCGAGGACGGTCAGGCCGCCTACCTGGTGGTGGGGCTGACCAGTGGGATCGGGTCGCCGGACTCCGAGCAGGACGTGCACTGGCTGCGTGAACAGGTTGACGAGCTGTCGGCGCCATCGGGAACCACGACGCATGTGACCGGCGACCCGGCGATGATCACGGACCTGACCACGGAGGTGAACGCCGCCTCGGTGAGGATCACCGTCGTCTCAGGCCTCCTCCTGGTCATCATCTTGTTGATTATCTACCGCCGGATCACCACGGTGCTGCTCACCTTGGTGACGATCGGTGTCGCACTGGCCTGCGCCCGAGGGGTGCTGGCGTGGGCCGGTGAGCAAGGAATGGCGCTGTCGACCTATACCGATGCGTTCGTAACCGCCATCGTGCTCGGCGCCGGCACCGACTACTGCGTGTTCCTGATCAGCAGATTCCGTGAGGCGTTCGGGCGCGGGATCGACCCGCTCGCGGCGGTCGAGGAATCCGCGACCAGGGTGGGACCAGCCCTGGTGGCCTCCGCGGGCACGGTCATCCTGGCCGCGATCTGCCTGGGGTTCACCAAGCTGGCCATCTTCTCCACGACCGGACCGCCGATGGCGATCTGCGTCGCGGTCACCGTGGCGGTGAGCCTGACCTTTACCCCGGCGCTGATGGTCTGGTTCGGCCCGAGAATCGGTCCGGCGCGTACGCCCACACCGACCTCGGCGTGGTCGCGTGTGGGCCAGCTCGTGGCGCGTCGACCCGCTCGCGTGCTCTTGGTCGGTACCGCCGTGTTGGTGGCGCTGGCCGCGTTCTTGCCGACGATGGTGATCTCCTACGACCAACGGAACTCCCAGCCCGAAGAGACCCCGAGCAACCAGGGCCTGACAGTGCTGGAGGAGCACTTCCCCCGCAACGAGACCCTGCCTGACTATCTGCTGGTCGAATCCCCTCGCGACATGCGCAATCCCAAGGACCTCGCCGTCCTCAACGAAGTCAGCCGTGCCGTGGCCAAGGTCGACGGCGTGACTGGTGTACGCAGCATCACCCAGCCGGCCGGCACGCCTCTGAAGCCGGCATCGATCGCCCGGCAGCTCAAGCGACTCGCCAACGGCCTCGGGCGTGCCAGCGACGGCCTGGAGGAGGGCCAACCCGGGCTGGAACGCCTCTCCTCAGGCAGCACTCAGCTCGCGGACGCGATCGACCAGGTGGCCAACGGCGCCGACCAGGCCCACGACGGCGTTGGCCAGCTGGTAAGCGGCACCAACGACCTCACCGACGGCCTCGGCCGGGCTGCGAAGAACACCCGGGGAGCCGCGCAGGGCGCCCGCCGCCTCCAGACCGGTGCCGCCACCTTGGCGACAGGCCTCCAGACCGCGCACGACCAAGTCAGCATCGCAGTAGACGGCATCGACCTGATCGTCCAGGCACTCAACCGCGACCTGCTCTGCACCGCCGACCCAATCTGTCGCCGATCCAGGGAGGGCCTCGCCCAGATCCACCGCGGCCTGAAGAACGAACTCCTGCCCGGACTGCAGAAGGCAGCCAACGGCGCGGCACGGATCGCCCGCGGTCAAGGGCGGCTCGCGGGTGGACTCGACAGCCTCGTCGCCGGGCTGAACCAGGCCAAGAAGGGTTCCAAACAGATCACCAAGGGCCAACGCATCCTGCGCACCCGGCTGGGGCAAATGGCGGACGGCACCAACCAGATCGCCGGAAACGCCGAGGCCTTCGCTCCGGGAATCGAGGAGCTCATCAGTCAGACCAGCGTGCTCGCCGAGAACCTGGAACGTTCTGAGTCCTACCTGCGAACAGTCAACCGTCAGGCCAACACCCCAGAGGCAGGCGGCTTCTATCTACCCGCCAGCGCCCTGCGCGACCAGCGTTTCGCTTACGCCCGCGACGTCTTTCTCAGCCCCGACGGCCGCGTCGCACGCATCCAGGTCACCGGCGACACCGACCCCCTGAGCCCCGACGGGCTGCGCCGCTTCGACGAAGCCCAGGCGACCGCCGAATCCGCGCTCAACCAGACACGTCTCGACGACGCGACCATCAGCGGCACCGGAGCGGCAGGGCTCGGCGCCGACCTGAACCGCTACCTGTACGACGACGCCAAGCTCGTGCTCGCTGCGGTCCTCCTGGTCGTCCTGCTGCTACTCATCGTCACGCTGCGCTCCCTCGCCGCCCCCCTGTACCTGCTCGCCTCAGTCGCGCTCTCCTGCGCTGCGGCCCTCGGTCTGACCACCCTGGTCTTCCAAGACATCCTCGGCCACGACATCCAGTTCCCCGTCCCGGTCATCACTTTCGTGCTGCTGGTCGCCGTTGGCGCCGACTACAACATCCTGCTCATGAGTCGCATGCGCGAGAACGGCACCACCCTGACCCGCGCGGCAGTCGCCGAAGCCGTCACCCTCACCGGCCCGGTGATCACCTCCGCCGGCATCATCTTCGCCAGCACCTTCATCGCACTCCTGAGCTCACCGGTGATCACCCTCGCCCAAACCGGGTTCGCCGTCGCAGCCGGGCTGCTGCTTGACACCTTCGTGGTCCGCAGCCTCATCGTCCCCGCCTGTGCAGCGCTACTCGAGAACCACAACTGGTGGCCCGCCCGCAACCCGCGGCACTCTGAGCAACCCGCGGCATCGCGGGCAAAGACGGCCTCCTGAACCGCGCCCGCACATCTCCATCCGCTGAGCCATCCGATTGTGCCGCGCAAGGGGATCGAGTGCCGGCCTTGGCTTGCTGTGCGGATCGGAAGTGGCTCGGACTAGCGCCGACCCTCGACGTCGTGGCGCAGTTGGGGTACGACATGCCGTCTGAGCTGGCTGCTTCCCCGGAGCGCCACCGACCGCGACACGGCCTATCGCGACGCTGACCGGGGTCGCAGGGACCACGACCGCGTTCACCGCCCCTTGGACGAGCAGGGACTCGGCAGCATAGACATCGTGATCGCAAGCTTGTGGTTCTGACCGTCCCGGTCATCGCCGTCGTGGCCCACCGGTTCGACGAGCGCCACCGCCTCTTTGGGCCTCGCGCCGATCGCCGGCGTCGTGGTCGTGGGCGCGCTCGACCTCCTCACCAGCGACGCCTCGATGGCGGCGCAGATCTTCTTTCATCTTCCCAGCGCTCTACGGGCGTCGCAGTTGTCGATGGCCGGCGAGATCGCCGTGGTCTTCCACGTTCCGGAGCCCGGGGGCAGCGCACAGCGGCGGATCGCGACTGTGGTGCGCAACCTTCAGCGGCCCGCTGCCCCGCCCTTCGAAGCAACGTGCGTTCATGCATGCATGTAGTCTCTCCCCGTGCCGGTCCAAGTCAGAACCCAAGAAGAGCGCTCGGCCGCGACGCGGCTGGCGCTCCTGGACGCCACGGTGGCCTGCCTGGCCGAACTCGGCTACGCGGGCACGACCAGTGCCGCGGTAGCGGCGCGGGCAGGTCTCTCGCGCGGCGCCCAGCTGCATCACTTCGGTACACGGGACCAGTTGGTCGTCTCGGCCGTCGAGCACTTGGCGCAGGAACGCCTACGCCGGGCCCGAGAGCAGATGGTCCTCCTCGGACCCGCTGGCGCCGGAGCAGGGAAGAGGGAGACGGCGCTCCGGTTGCTCGCCGAGGCCCTCTCCGGCCCCCTGTACGCCGCGAGCCTCGAGTTGTGGGTCGCAGCTCGCGCTCATCAGGCCCTACGGGCCGAGCTGGTTCCCGCCGAAGAACGCGTCAACGCCGAGCTCGCCGAGATCTGCCGCACCTACGTCACCGAGGACCCTGTGGAGATCCGGCTCACCCTCGACCTCCTCCTCGGTCGAGGGGTCAGCGGCCTGCTGAGTCCGCATTCAGGTCAGCGTCAAGCCGAGGCCCTGGACGCCTGGGCGCGACGCCTACAAGGACGGCCTCGTGGCTGACCTGCAAACGCTGCTCGCGGCGTGGGCGGAGAAGTTCGTCAGCTACCCCGACGGCGCCGACCTGCCGCCCCACCACGACGAGTGCCTGGGGTGCGGACCGCACAACCCCCACGGGCACCACCTTCGATCCGTCCGCCACGGCGATGGCGTGCACGCCTGGCACACCTTCGACAACCGCCACGTAGGCGCCCCTGGGATCGTCCATGGCGGCGCCGTGGCCACGGTCGTCGATGACCTCTACGGGTTCCTTCTCTTCCTAGAGGGCGGGCCCGCTGTCACCCGCCAGCTCTCCATCGACTACCTGGCGCCGGTGCTGATCGGAACGACCTACCGACTCCAAGCCGACGTCATCCGACGCGACGGACGCAAGTTGTTCGTCGCCGCCAGCGCAGCCGCACCAGACGGTCCCACCGTCATCACTTCGACGGCCGTGTTCGTCAAAGTGGGCGCCGAGCACTTCGCGCAAGGCACTCCATCGGGATCCCCCACCGGCTGACTCTCCACGGCGGCCAGACCGCTTCGCGCCAACCAACGGGCGCCTGTTGCGTGTCCGCTGACCATCCGCGGAGGTTCGGTGCCCCCACGGCGCGAGATACACCGGGCTCCCCAGTCACGACGCCCTCAGGCGAGACAGATGCGGCCCAACCTCCGGCCGCTCGCGCGCCCCCGGCTGGAACGCCGGCGCGCTTCCTCCTCAAGGCCGCTCCGGCAAGCCCCACCCAACGCTGCCCTCGAAGACTTACATACATGCGCGATCGCATGTAGCCTGCTGATTGGACGGTCCTCTCGTCCCGTCCACGTGAGGCGGGTAACCCATGCATGACCGACACGCCTGGCACCAGATGGCTGACCTGCTCTCCGACGCGGTGCTAAACGCCATGTGGTGGCTCTACGGCGGACTGATCGCCTTCGGGAGCTGCTGGTGGATGGGATACGGCGGCTACCGCGCCTGGCAGGAGTGGGATCGGGATCGGCTTCAGCGGCGCGAGGAGCGGCGGGCACACCGGCTCGAGGATGACGTCGCTCGCGGCCTGCGTGAGGTTGAGCTGTTCTTGCAGGACCAGTGTCCTTCGAACGGAGCGCACGCGGAGAAGGCGTCGAAGGCACCCCGGACCCACCGGTGGCGCCCCTACCGAGGTGAATCTCCCCGAGCCTGAGTCCGCGCCGCCACACCCACCCTGTGCGGCGACTGTGGTCGTGCCGGGCCGGCATGGGCTCCGCCGTGGCGGCGTCCTTGGATGGTCAGTCGGTTGCCTTGCTCACGGCGTCGATCCCGGGCGTCCCCTCGCTGCCCTCGCCTTCGGTGAGCATCCGCAGGAGTCGGTCACCCTCGACGTCGAGGTCGGGCAGGATCCGGTCCAGCCAAGGCGGCAGCCACCATGCCTTGTCGCCAAACAGTGCCATCAGCGCCGGGGTCAACGTGATGCGCACCAAGAATGCGTCGATGAGGATGCCGATCGCGAGCGCGAACCCGATCTGCTTGATCATCACGTCGTGGCTGGAGATGAATCCGGCGAACACCGAGACCATGATCACCGCGGCGGCGACCACGACCCGGCTGGCCTGGTCGAAACCGTGCACCACGCCGGCCTGGCCGTGGTGGCCGTGGACGTGGGACTCGCGCATCGAGGAGACCAGGAAGACCTGGTAGTCCATCGCCAGCCCGTAAAGGATTCCAGTGACGATCACCGGGACGAAGCTGAACAACGGCCCGCCGGTGTCGATCCCCACCAGCCAGCCAAGCCACCCCCACGAGAACACCGCGGTGGTCACCCCGAAGGTCGCCAGGATACTGAGCAGAAATCCGAGCGTGGCCTGGATCGGGACCACGAGTGACCGGAAGACCACCAGCAGAATCATCAGCGACAGTCCGACGATGATGGCCAGGTAGAGCGGCACGATCTCGGCGAGCCGGTCGGACATGTCGATCCCGATCGCGGTGAAGCCGGTGACACCGACTTCGACGTCGTACTCCTGTGCGACCGCCGACCTGGGTGCACGCAGCGCCTTGACGAGGTCAGCGGTGGCGTCGTCGTCCGGACCGGAGGTTGGGATGATGCTGAGGACCGTCATCTGCCCGTCCTTGCTGGTGCCCACAGGCACCGCGGCCACCACCTCGTCACGCTGCTGCAGCTGCTGGCTCACCGCAGCGAGGGTCTGGCCGTCGAGGGCAGCACCCTCCGAGGACTCCACGGTCACCAGCAGCGGCCCGTTGAACCCCTCACCGAACCCCTGCGTCACCAGTTCATAGCTCTGCCGGGCGGCCGTGTCGGTGTTCGCGGTCGCACCCGTCGGCAACCCCAGGTCCATGCTCGCCGCGGGAGCAGCGCCCACGCCCAGCACCGCCACCACACCGAGGATCACCGGCCAGCGAAACCGCAGCACCGCCTTGACCCACCGGTCGGCCACGCTGTGGCTGCCCTGCCTCTCCCGCTTGTTGTGTCCCTTCTGCCGCGTCTTGGCCGAGACGATCCGCTCTCCGATCAGTCCGAGCATGGCCGGCAACAGGGTCAGGGCGATGAGGACGGCAAGCAGGACCGTGGCCGCGGCGACCAAGGCCATGGTGGTGAGCATCGAGATCCCGATGACGGTGAGCGCGACCAGCGCCACGATCACGGTGAGGCCGGCGAAGAGCACCGCGCTGCCCGCGGTCCCGACCGCACGGCCAGCTGCCTCGCGGGCATCGAGGCCGCGGTCGATGATCAGTCGCCGCTGCCGGTTGACCACGAACAACGCATAATCGATGCCCACGGCGAGGCCGATCATCAACGCCAGCACCGGGGTTGCGGTGGTCATCTCCACCGACGTCGACAGCGCAAACGCCGTCCCCACACCCACCCCGACTCCGACCAGGGCGGTGATCAAAGGAAGACCGGCGGCGACGAGCGAGCCAAGCGTGAGGACGAGCACCACGGCCGCGACCGCGAGACCGACCACCTCGGCCGCGCCGACCGGGATCTCGATCGCCTTAAGCGAGTCACTCGGCAGTACCTGCAGGCCGGTTCCCTGCTCCGCATCCTCGACCACCTCCAACACCGCAGAGACCTGCTCGTCGGTCAGCGAAGTGGACGGCACCGTGAACTGGAATTGGAGCAGCGCCACCGGTGCCCGGGTCGAGACCAGGACGCCGGGCACCGGGGTCCCGTCGACGACCATCGGCCGGTACGGCGGCGCGGTCGTCTCCGACTCCCGTTGCGGCTGGTCGACCCTCGGCTCTGCCTGAGGTTGTGCCTGGCCCTGGCCCTGGCTCAGTTCGGCCGGGTTGACGACCTGCTGCAGCTCGTAGACCTCCCGCACCGTCTCGGCGATGGCGGCCATCCGCTCCGGTGTCTCCAGCCGCTCGCCGTCCGGGACGGTGAACACGACACTCGCCTGGCCACCCGAAGCCTGCGGTAGCTCCTCGGTGACCCGGTCCAGGACCTGTTGGGCCTCGGTGTTGTCGATCTTCATCTCCGAGGTCACCTTCACCCCGTTGACCACCAACGCAGCCGCCACCGCAGCCAGCACCAACAGCCACCCGACGATGAAGGGCCAGGGTCTGCCGTAGCAGCCGCGTCCGAGGTGGTACAAGAATGTGGACATCGGGGCTGCTCCTCAGCGGGTGATGTGCGGGTCAGAAGCCGTTACGGAGGTGCTTGAAGACCTCGGTCAGGAAGTCGTCGAACTCCACGGCCCCGCGACTGGGAAGTTCGCCAGGAAGGCGGACGTCGACGAGCCCCTCGAGCGCGGAGGAGACCATGCCGTAGACGGCGCCGACCAGCAGCGTGACGTACGAAGGCGGGTAGCGCCCGGCCGCCACGGCGACCATTCGCTCCTCGACCTCCAACCGCATCCGGTGTTGGACGTGGTAGACGTGTGGCTCCAACGAGGGATTCGCGCGCGCCAACGTCAAGACCTCCCGCATCCGGGACAGTCCCGTGGTCGTCAGCTGCAGCCGCAGCACGACCTCGACCGCATCCAGCAACCCCCGTCCCTCCGACACTTCCTCGAGTGCATCGGCGGCTGCCTCGATACCGGCGTAGGCGACCGATGCCACCGCCGCCTCCTTGCAGGGATAGTGGTTCGCGAAGGTACGGCGCGAGTACCCAGCCATCTCCGCGACCTCCTCGATCACGAACCCGTCCAGGCCGCGCTCCTTCGCCAGGTCGAAGGCGGCCTCGGCAAGTGCCCGCGCGGTCGCCGCACGCTTCCTCTCCCTCAGGCCTTCGATCACGACGCCACTCTCACAGGAATGTGCCCATTGGGCAAGATTGCCCATTACGCACCCCGGCCGTCGAGATGGGGCCACGTCGGACGGCATGAGGAGGACGGTCCTGGGCACCATGGGTCGCAGGGCTGCCCGACTGGCGTCCGCGCCGTGCCAGGGCCGGCCGAGGCTCGACGATGAGGTGAGTGGGAATGGCGATGACACCAGGAGGTCACTCCGGGACCGAGGGTTCGCGCGTCCCTGAGGCCCGCCGCGGACTAGCCAGATTGGGCCTGCGTTTGATCGCTGGTTCTGTCCTCGCCTCGGCCACGCTTCCGTGGCTCGCAGACTGGAACCGCCGCCATACCTTCGGCCCCGAGTACGGGCCGCACGCCCGCTGGCACGGCACGTCGGAGGTCGTCAGCGCGACTACGGAAGGACTTGTGGCGCTCTGGCTGCTGCGCAACCGCCAGTCGGGCGCCCCCTCCTCGGAGCGTCTCATCACCGCAGCGGCTCTGCTGCCGATCGCCCGCTGGGCGCCGTTCAACCTGACCCTGCTCATACCGGGCACGTCGCCCTACGACCAACACCACATCCCCCAACGGATCCTGGGAATGCCGGCCGCACTGCTGAGCCAGGACCTGATCGCCGCCGCAGCGGCTCTGGGCCTCATTCTGAGACGAACCGCGCGGCGAACGTGATTGCCCGAGGGCGACGGGGCGCCGACGAACGTCAGACCTGTTGGCCCGCCCACTTCTGACAGGGCCCGGGAACGACCCCTCGACTCTGCCAGAGGTCTCGACCTGAACTGTGGGGGTGTGTTGTACTCGGAGTACAAACACATTGTCGAGACCGAGAGTTACCTCTGGGGTCCTCGGCCCTGACGGGATCACCACCTTCCGGCAGCGCCCTCGCAGGACGCCCAGGCGAGACACACCAGATTCCGGCAGGAGTGCAGCGGCGTGAGCGGGCGCCTCCGCGCAAGGCACGGGACGAACACCACTTGGAGAGCGCCGATGGGCAACCAACAGCTGACCTACAGCCCCTTCGATCCCGACATCATCGCCGACCCCTACCCGATCTACCGGGAGCTTCGCAGCGAAGCCCCCGCCTACTGGTCGGAGCAGGCGAACACCTGGGTGCTCAGCCGATACGACGACGTCTGCGCAGCTCTCGCCGACCCGGCGACGTACTCCTCGGCGTCCGGGATCTTCCCGACCCCTCCGGGGGTCGACATGACCGAGTTGTTCCTGCCCATGCTCATCATGACTGATCCACCGCGGCACACCGCGTTGCGCAAGATCGTCAGCAAGGCCTTCACCCCCCGGCGAATCGCCGCACTCGAACCACAAATCCACACCATCGTCGAGGACCTCCTCAACGATTCGCCAGAATCCGGCGGGTGGGACTTCGTCTCCGGGTTCGCCGGTCCCCTCCCCGCCGTCGTCATCGCCGACATGCTCGGCGTGCCACGCGCAGACCGTGACCGGTTCCGTATCTGGTCCACCACCCTCATCCAATCCAACCCCACCCGCGGCGAGTTCGGCCCCGGCCTGGACGCCGCGGCGTCGCTCTACGAGTACTTCTCAGGGTTCCTCGAGGAACGACGCGCGCACCCGCAGGACGACCTCATGACCGCCCTGGTCCAGGCCGATGCCGACGGCGAACGCCTCAGCGAGGAGGAACTGCTCGGCTTCTGCCTGCTCCTGCTCGTGGCCGGACACGAGACCACCACGAACCTTCTCTCCAACAGCGCGGTCGTGCTCGCTCAGCATCCCGATAGCCGCCGCGAACTGGCGAACCGCCCAGAGCTCGTCACCAGCGCCGTGGAGGAACTGCTCCGCTACGACTCCCCCGTCCAGGGCCTCTCGCGCACCCTGACCCGCCCGGTCGACGTGCACGGACAACACATGACGGCTGGCCAGACCGTGCTGCTTCTGTTCGGATCCGCCAACCGCGACGACCAAGCCTTCCCCAATGCGGATCACTTCGACCTCCACCGCGCGCCAGAACGGCAGGTCGCGTTCGGACGCGGCATCCACTTCTGTCTCGGCGCGGCGCTGGCCCGGCTCGAAGCGCGCATCGCCCTGCAGACACTCTTGGCCCGCAAGCCGGACTGGCAGGTCGACCTCGACTCGGCCGTTCGACTCCGCTCTGGCCCCATCCGCGGCTACGTCTCGCTTCCCCTGGAGTAGGGGCAAGTCTCCATGGGCCCCCGGGGCCCAGGCGGCAGCAACAGCCCGTCAGCGATTGAATCGCCCAGGGGGCTGACGGAGGATCGGGACACACCAGAGTCTCCACGAAACGCGGGCGATCAATCGGCTCCGGCGACGCGAGGAACGTCGCACCATGGAATCCAGCCGCGACCTGCGGGCGGATCGCGGAGGCGATCACGAACTCATAGGCATTGAAACGGCGCAGCGTAGCCAGCGCTACACCGCTCTGCCGCCGGCTGCGGCTATCAGCCGTGATTGAGGTCGAGTGACATGGTCATTAGCCACTCGCGGACACTGCCAGCGCGTACGGTCGACCAGCTCATGCTCCAAGCCGGCTCAGCCCGCGTACCTAGAAGTGCCGGATCAACAGGGGGTCCCCGGCAACGCCCAACCCCGTCAGCCATGGACTTCGAGCGAGGCGAGCATGCGTCGACAGTCTTGCGAAACCGTTAGCCAGAGCGATGGCTCATCCGCTCTGTGTCCGCTGCCCACACACGGGCGTGACAAGCACATACTGAGGTGCGGCGCGCTGCCCTGCCGCGATGCATCGCCGCCCGACGCGATTCGGCAACCGGGATGACCGGCCAGCCCGGCGCCCGAGACCGTCGCGAGGCGAAGCTCGAGGCCCTACAGCAACAACTCTCAGCGTCGGTGTCCGCGCTCGTCACGGGTGATGACTGGAAGCGAGCGCTGACGTTTGCCGCCGAGTTCCGCTCGCGCAGCTTCAACAACACGATGCTGATCTACGCCCAGCACTACTCTGCGTTCAAAGAGGGACGCGTGCCCGAACCGACGCCGACGTACGTGGCCGGTTTCCACCAGTGGCTCACGCTCGGACGCCATGTCGAGAAGGGCCAGCACGGCTACGGGATTCTCGCGCCGGTCACTGCCAGGTTCGCCTCCGCGAACCCGTCGGACCCGGCGTCGTGGCGTCGTCTCTCGCGCGGCGAGAAGCCGGGTTCTGGGGAGTCAGTGAGGTCGAAGCTCGTCGGCCTCAAGCCCACCCACGTCTGGGACGTCTCGCAGACGGCCGGCGATCCCCTGCCCGAGTTGCCCCGCCCGACCCTACTGCACGGCCAGGCGCCTGCCGGTCTCTGGGACGGTCTCGCCGATCAGATCACGGCTCTCGGGTTTGAGCTCCGATTGGTCTCCTCCGCGGCGGCGATCGGTGGCGCCAATGGGCTGACCGACTTCCTCGCCCGCGAGGTCTCGGTACGCACGGACATGGATGACGCCGCCCAGGTGAAGACTCTGGCCCACGACCTATTGACCGCACCAACTGGAGTGTCCTGAGCCGTCCCCGGGCGACCAGTGCGGCACGACTCGCCGGTCGATGGGGATGTCCGCCGTTCCCGAGGCTTTGCGTGCTGCCGTTCGTCGCGACGACGAGCGGAAGGACATCTGGGATGGAGCGTGACGTGACGGCTTTGGTCGTCCCGACCATCGGCGCCGTGGCCAGCATCGACGCGGCGCCGGGCACGGTGCTGCTGGATGCGACTGGCGAGCCGGTCGAAGAGGTCAGCGAGTTCTTCGCCACGATGGTGGCCTGCGGCGCGAGCTTCAGTTCGCTGCGGTCCTATGGCCTGGCGCTGCTGCGTTGGTGGCGGTTCCTGGCTGTCATCGAGGTGCCTTGGCAGCGCGCGGGCCGGATCGAGGCACGCGACTTCGTGTTGTGGATGCGGCTGGTGGGCCCAGCAGGCCGGCCGGGCGGGTACGCGCCGGCGACGATCAACCACGCCCTCGCGGTGGTCAAGATGTTCTACGCCGACCGGACCCGCGCCGGCGACGGGCCACTGGTCAACCCGGTCCCCGACGCCGTCCATCGAGCCGGACGGAGGTCCCAAGCGCATCACAATCCGATGCAGCCCTTCGCGCCAGGACCGCGGGCGCCACTGCGGCAGAAGATGCCTGAGCGGATTCCTCGCCACCTGCCCGACGGGCTCTTCGACGAGCTGTTCGCTACGTTGCGCTCGGACCGGGACCGTGCCCTGCTGGCGTTCTACGTCTCGACCGGTGCCCGCGCCTCTGAACTCCTCGGCGTCACCGTGGACCTCGTGAATCCCGGCGACCAGCGCATCGGCGTACGTCGGAAGGGCTCGGGCCGGTTGCAGTGGCTACCCGCCTCCGCGGATGCGTTCGTGTGGCTTCGGCTCTACGAGCAGCAGACCGAGCGTCCGGCCGGCGAGCAGGCGTTGTGGCTGACCCGGCGACGTCCGGTGCGCCCGCTGACCTACTCGGCAGCCCGGCGAATGCTGCAACGGGCGAACGAGTCGCTGGGCACGGCCTGGACGCTGCACGACCTGAGGCACACCGCCGCTCAGCGGATGGTCGACGACCCCGCCATGTCGTTGACCGATGTGCAGTGGGTGCTGGGCCACGCCCACATCACCACGACCCAGCTCTATCTGCGTCCGCGGGAGGAAGAGGTCGTCGCCCGCGTGCTGGCCCATCACCGCGACCGGGTTGAACGGCCGTCCACACCACCACCGCCTGTGGACACGGCGGGATACTCCGCCGAGGTGCTGGCGGTGCTGTTCGGCGGGACACGGCCATGAGCGACCACATCGACCCGGTCGCCCACCTTCAGAAGGCCGCGCGCCCGTCGCGCAACGTGCCCGCCAACAACGGTGGCCTACGCCCCAAGGCGCCGACCCCGACGCTTCCGACGCCGGCGATCGCCCGGCCGACAGTGTGGGCCGCCTCCCAGATGAGCTATGAGGAGTTGCTCGCCGCGGTCCGCGACCTGGAATCCGCGAACGGCACCACGTTGTCGAAGCAGATCCGCAGCCAGGTGTTGTTCGCGGAAACCCTCCTCGGTTGGCTGCTGAGGTTCCCCGGGGAGTCGTGGCAGCAACGGTGGCACGCCTCCGGTGCGGACGCAGCCGGAAGGGACTGGACCGCCTTGGCCGCCGAGCCCGACAGACACGGGCACCTTGTCGCTGCTGCGGGCAGGCTCCTGCTGCTGGACGTGATCCGTCCCGACTACTCCTGGCTCTACGCGACCCAGGCCACACCCAGACTCTACGAACGGCTCCGGACGCTGCGTGATCCCGCGGGGTTCGCCGACATGGAGCGTCTTTGCGACGCGGATGCGCGGATGCTGCCGAGCGACCGGCGCCAGGCGTTGAACCAGCTCACCAGGATGCTGGTCCACAACGGCGGCACGTTGGGCGACATCACCCTGCCGGACTGCATCGAGGCCCACCGTGCGCAAGACGGCTACCGTGGCCGGTCTCACCCCCGCTGGTACACGCTGCTCCGGGAGGCCGCGATCCTGCCGGCCGACAGCCCGCCGACCATCTTCGCCGCGTCACGGCGAGGGCAGTTGACGATCGAGGAGATGGTCGACCGCTACGACGTCGTGTGCCGTCCGGTCAGAGACCTGTTCGTCGCCTACCTCTACGAACGCCGTGCCGCGATGGACTACAACTCCATCCGCTACCTCGCGGCCAAGCTCGTCCTCTTGTTCTGGCGCGACCTGGAGATCCACGAGCCCGGCATCGAGTCCCTGCACCTGACCGACGAGGTCGCGCGTCGCTGGAAGACCAGGCTCAGCGGCCCGGTGCTGTACGGCAGCAACCGCGTCGGGAAGAAGCGCGAGGACCCCTACACGATCCTCATGGCCGTCCGTGCTTTCTACGCCGACCTCTCCCACTGGGCGCTGGAGGACTCCGCCCGATGGGCCACCTGGGCCGCACCCTCCCCGGTCAACTCCCGCGACCTGGCCGGCATGACCAAGATGCTCAAGCAGTCGCGGTCGCGCACCCACCAGCGCATCCGGGAACTCGCGCCCCTACTTCCACGGCTCGTCGACGCAGCCAGCGACACCCGAGCGGCAGCCAAGGAACTGCACGATGCCGCCGCAGCGACCCCGCCCGGCCAGTCGTTCACCCAGGATGGTCACACGCTACGACGAGCGACCCTGAGCGACGACGGGAGCCGCGGCCGGAAGGTCAGTCGTGGCCACGTTTACGTCGACAATCCGGAGTCCGGCGGCACCAGCGACCGGCCGCAGGACAATCGCCGGAACCTAAGCCTTGAGGCCGACCGGGCGTTCTGGGCGTGGGCGCTGGTCGAGGTGCTGCGTCACACCGGGGCACGCATCGAGGAAGTCCTCGAGATCACCCACCGTTCCTTCGTGTCCTACCGGCTGCCCTCGACTGGTGAGGTGATCCCGATGCTGCAGATCACCCCGTCCAAGACCGACAAGGAGCGGCTCTTGGTCATCGGCCCCGAGCTCGCAGTGGCGTTCGC
Organism: Nocardioides sp. J9; assembly: GCF_007829375.1. NCBI lineage: Bacteria > Bacillati > Actinomycetota > Actinomycetes > Propionibacteriales > Nocardioidaceae > Nocardioides > Nocardioides sp. J9. The sequence continues at coordinate 34,737 of NZ_VLJQ01000083.1, forward strand.
CGAGATCATCTCCCACGTCCGCGGCGACAACGAGCAGCTGCCGCTGGTCAGCCGCTACGACAGCGCCGAACGCGTGCACAGCCCCGAGCTTCCGTACTTGTTTCAACGGCCCTATGGGATAGGCAGGACCGCGATGAGCTCCTCCTACGTCATCAAGCTGCTCGACGAGCTGGTCACCACCGCGAAGATCACCAACAACGGCGGCACACCGGCCAAGTTCAGCCCCCACGACTTCCGAAGGATCTTCGCCACCGAGGCCGTAGCGTCCGGCCTGCCCGTGCACATCACCGCCAAGATCCTGGGCCACGACTCGATCGCGACGACCCAGACCTATGCGGCGGTCTACGACCAGGACGTGATCGAGCACCACCGTGCCTACATCGCCCGCCGGCGAGCACTGCGGCCGTCTCAGGAGTACCGCGAACCCACCGACAGCGAATGGGACGAGTTCCTCGGCCACTTCGCCCAACGCAAACTCGAACTCGGCACCTGCGGGCGTGCCTACGGCACCGGCTGCCAACACGAACACGCCTGCATCCGCTGCCCCATGCTCCGTCCCGACCCCGCACAGCACCAACGGCTTCAGCAGATCATCGACAGCCTCGACGGCCGGATCGCCGAGGCCAGCAATCGGGGCTGGCTCGGCGAGGTCGACGGCCTGCGAACCAGCCGCGCCGCCGCCGAACAGAAACTCACCCAGATGCAGCGCACCGCCACCAACCTCGGCCTGCCCACCGTCCGGAGCCGACTCGACCCGTCGCCGGATGCGTAAGGCGAAGCTCTCTCGCCGTCAGGCCACGAACAGGCCGCGGAGACCCGGGGTGGGTGTCGCCCCATGACCGCCGTTCTAGCCGACGACGCGAAGTCCATCGCGGTCGCGCTCGTTGCCGCGTGGCGATCGCTCCGAGGCCCAGTCGTCGATCGGCTGAGCCCGGATCCACCATGGATGATTTCTCGTCGGCCCTGAACGGCGCTTGAGAGGCCTGGGGCGTGGCTGGGCAGGGGGTGGCCGCCGGTCTGTCCGGCTCTTCCACGTGGTTCTGGGTGACGCCCGGGCGGGCTGGGTGGTCAGGTCGTGATTGGGGCTGGTGGGGCGGTCGCGGTCGCCCACAGTGCTTCCCAGGCGGATGCCCATGGCCAGCCGAGGGGGAGGTGCAGGTCGAGCCGGCGGGCGGTGGCCGCGATGCGGCCCGGGACGTCGATGAGCTTCTTGCGCAGGGTGGCCCATCGTGCGCGGTGCAGCGATGCGGCGACGCCGGTGGCGCGGGCGAGGTTGAACGCGGTGACCGCGAGCGCGACCCAGGCAGCGTTCGCGGTGTACTTCCCCGACGGTAGGTGGGCCAAGGCGTTGTCCTTGAGCTCGGCGATGACCTGCTCGACGATGGCGTGGTCGCGGTGATGCTGGTCGGCCTTCACCGTCGGCAGCGTGGTGTTGGTGATGAAGGCGTGGTGGCGGTAGGCAGCGAACAGCTCACCCTGCGCGGTGCCGTCGGAGGCCAGTGGCTGGAGTCGTTTGACGCGGCGCACCACGAGGCGGCAGGTGACGTGCTCGGCCTTGCGGCGGCCGGTGAACGCGGTGAAGCCGATCTCGGCGACCTCTGCGTCGGAGACCCAACGCTGTTCGGTCTCGTCGAACACCGCGTTCGGGTACTCGATCGGCCTCCAGGCTCCGGCGGGGATGGCGGTGATCGCGCGGGTGACGGTCTTGGTCATCCGCGCGGTCACCGAGAACCACGCCTTGTGCCGCAGGGCGGTGCCGACGAACGCCCACCCGTAGTAGGCCGAGTCCGCTCGCGCGAGGATCTGCCCGCTCACCCCGGCAGCACGAGCGGTGGTGATGGCCTGGGCCAGCAGCCGTCCCGCACCTTTGGCCGAGGCGGTGTTCCCCGACCGCAGCCTCGCCCGGGCGATCACCGGCGCGGCCAGCGGCGTCGAGATCGTGGCGAGCTGGATGTTGAGGCCCCGCTGCCGGGTGTATCCGAACGCGGCGCCCTGCTTGGCGTGGCCGTGGACCTCGCGGACGGTGTCGTCGAGGTCGACCGTGGCGAACCCGTCTCCACCGGCAAGCAGCCCCGGGACCCGCTCGGTCAGCCCCGCCAGCAAGGCGGCGTTGACAGCGTCGAGCTGCTGGACGTGTCCGTGGGTGAACGAGCGCAGGAACGTCCCCAGCGTCGAGGGCGCCCGGACCCCGCCGAACAACCGAGTCATGCCGCCGTGCCGCAGCAGGTCCATGTCGTCGATCGAGTCCGCACCGGCCAGCATCCCGCCCACCACACACGCCGCCTTCGCCGACGCGTTCGGCGAGGGCACCGTCACCCCGGCGAGAAGGTCGTACAGGCCAGCGGACTCGGCCAGCCGCAGCGCGGGAACCAGACCAGCCGACGACACCAGGTTGGGGTCATCGAACACGGGCCGGACCTTGTGGGAAGGTTGCACTTACGAGGTGTCCCTTGCTCGGTGGCGAAACGGTTGTGTGAGAACTCCGATTCTCCCGCCCAGCAAGGGCATTCTCGTTCTACGCCACGCTCACCCCGACGCCCCCAACGGTGGATTCAGGCTGAGGCGGCGCATGAAGCTGCGGGAGAGTCTCGAACTCCGCGCGATGGGATCCAGTGTCAACCCCGGAACCAGCCGAGAGTGACACGCGTCACACTGGTGTAGAGTCGCTATCGATCGGCCAAGAGCGAATCCGATGGCGTCGGTCGAAGCGTCGTTGCGAGGGAGGGTCCGCCAGTGCGGTCATTGAGAATGCGTAGTCTCTGTCTCGGCTCGGCAGCCGTTGTCTGCCTAGGATTTCTCGTCGTTGCTCCAGCCATGGCTGACGAGTGAGGTTCCCAAGACGGCAACACTGGTGCGCACCCCGATGAGGATCCGCACTCGTATTGTCTGGGGAGTTCCGTGTCTGCTGACCTCGAGGAGAACATCGACGCCGCAGCATGGAACGCACTTGATCCCACGCAGGTTAACGTCAATTCCAGTTCGMCCTGCCAGTTGACGGGCGCGGGCGAGACGGATGTGGTGTGGACTCAGGGGAATATCGCATCTGGGGCACTCGCGTGGACCGACTGCGACGACTACGAAAGCGACCCTCCGACAAATCAGTGCGACCAGAATTAC
>NZ_VLJQ01000084.1:0-11328 GCF_007829375.1 Nocardioides sp. J9
TGGGGATCTTCCCCAACGCCGCCGCGGTCATCCGACTCGTCGGCGCGGTGCTCATCGACATGCACGACGAATGGATCGCCGGCGACCGCCGCTACCTGTCCGAAGGCTCCATGGCCAAGCTCTACGAGACCAGCAATACTGATCCCGTCGCCGCCATCGAGAGCAGCGACGAGTAGGCACCGAGGATCACCTCAAAACCCACCACCCCACGGGGCTCTGTCCAGATCTCCCTCCGTGCCCGGTTCCGCCTCGAGACGGTCGTGTCAGTTCACGTGCCTGCACTCGGCCAAGCGAGCGTATGCGATCGGCTCCCTTGCGGATGGCCTCAGTTGAACGCGCAGCCCGCTGGCATGCCCATGCGCTTGAAGATCATCGCGGCGGGGCAGAGGCCGGTGATGCTGGCCTGGAGCATGTTGGCTCCGACGAAGGCGGGTAGGAGCAGGAACCACTGCGAGACGATAAGGGCGAGCAGCAGGCCGAGGAGGGTGATGGTGCCAGCCATCAGGAACACGGCGCGGTCGACGTTCATCGCGTTCACTTTCGTCTGGGCCGTCAGCGGCCGAGGATGCGGCTGAGCCAGCCGCCGTTGGGGTCGTTGGCGTCGGCGGTGTGGCCGGCGCACCACTGCTCGGCTGGCACACGAGCCTTGACCTGGTCAATGTGCTGGCCGCAGCCGGACCAGGTGGTCTTGCCGCAGGTGCGGCACTTCTTCGGGTGGCACATGGTCGATTCCTCTCGGGGTCAGGCCGGGGCTTCACCGGCGTCGATGGCGTCGACGAACTCGCAGAAGGCGTCGAAGGCGCGTGCACCGTGGATGGTCGCCGGGCCCCCGTGCATCAGGAAGGTGACGCCGATCGCCTCGGCTGCCTCCTGCGGGGTGGCGCCGGCGCGGGCGGCTGCCTGGCCGTGGGAGGCGATGCAGCCGTCGCAGCCCTCGACGACCCCGATCGCGAAGGCGATGAGTTCCTTGGTCTTGCGGTCCAGGGCACCGTCGGCGAAGGCTGCCTTCGACAGCTCGCCGAAGCCCTTGTAGACCTCTGGGATCGCGCGCCGCAGCTCCTGGTGGAGCGGGCCGATATCGCGCAGGACGGCCTTGCCGTGCGGTGAGCCGTGCACGCGGATGGCGGTCATGGGTGTTCCTTTCAGCCGTGGGAGAAGGTGATCTCCGGGAGGATTCGGCGCAGCCAGGCCGGGCTGGCCCAGGCGGCGCGTCCGGCGAGACGGAGCATCACGGGCAGCAGCACGAGCCGGACGAGGAAGGCGTCGAGGAGAACTGCGATGCCGAGGATGACGCCCATCTCCTTGGGCGGCAGGGGGCCGGAGAGGGCGAAGGTGAAGAACACGGCGACCATCACGCCGCCGGCGGCGAAGATGACGCGCCCCGAGTGCGCGACTGCGCCGACCATGGCCTCGCGGGGGTCACCGGTCTTCTCCCAGTGTTCCTTGGCGGAGGCGAGCAGGAAGACGGTGTAGTCCATCGCGATGGCGAAGATCATCGCGAAGAAGAACACCGGAGCCCAAGCGTCGAGGAAGCCTTGGCTCTCGAACCCGAGCAGCCCGGCGCCGTGGCCGTCCTGGAACACCAGTCGGGCGACACCGAAGGCGGCGGCGGTCGAGAGCAGGCTGGCGAGTGTGCCGAGCAGCGAGATCAGCGGGGCCTGCAGCGCGACGAGAAGCAACAGGAACCCGAGGACGAGGACGACCCCGATAACCAGGGGCGTGGACTCGTCGAGCTGGGTCTTGAGGTCGATGTTCTCCACCGCGGCACCGCCGACCAGTGCAGACCTGGGCAGGTCGGCGCGGAGGCGCTCGACGGTGTCACCGAGGTCCGGGTCGGACGGATCGACGGTGGGGACGGCCTGAATGAGCGCGTGGTCGCTCCTGTCGGCTGCGGGCATTGCCGGCAGCACGGCGCCGATGCCCGAGTCCGCCTCCAGGACGCGGGCGGCTTCCTCTGCGTCGTCGTTGTCGGTGACGACCTGCAGCATGCCGGGTGCTCCGGTGCCGAACGCGTCCTGGACCTGGTCGTAGCCGATGCGTGCGCTGGCGTCCTCGGGGAGGACCTTGATCGAGGGCATCGCGGTCTTGAGGCCGAGGATCGGCGCGGCGAGTGCGACGAGCACGACCAGCGAGCCGAGACCGAAGATGACCGGGCGGCGCCAGAGTCGCTCGCCCCAGGCGGCGAACGCGGGGGAGCGATGCTCACCGGCGTTGACCCACGGGAGCGAGAACTTGTTGATCTTGTGGTCGAGCTTGAACAACACCAGGGGAAGCAGGGTCAGCGTCGCCGCAAGCACGAACACGACCGAGAGCATGATGCCGCCCGCCATCGACCGGAACGACGGCGACGGGACGAGCATCACCGCGGACAGCGAGATCAGGACGGTAGCGCCGGAGAGGAGAACGGCTTTGCCTGCGGTGTCCATGGTCTCGGCGATCGCCTCACGGGCGGTCTCGTGGTGGCCCATGCGGGCCGCCCGGTAGCGGACCACGAGGAACAAGGCGTAGTCGATGCCCAGGGCGAGGGCGAACATCATCGCGAAGTTCATGGCCCAGATGGAGACCGGAACCAGTTCGTTGATGAGCACCAGGGAACCGGCCGAGGCGACCAGTCCGGCGAGGGTCAGGATCAGCGGCAGGCCGGCGGCGACCAGCGCGCCGAACGCCAGGACGAGGATGGCCAGGGTGACCGGCCACGAGATCATCTCCGAGGTCAACATCGCCTCGAGGTTCGCCTCGTTGAAGTCCGACCACAGCAGCGAGGATCCGGTGGGGTTGACCTGCACCCTGTCGGTAGACAGGCCCTGAAGCCCTTCCTTGAGGTCGGTGGCGACCCGGACCATCTCGTTTGTGTCCACGCCGGCTCCGGCGAGGACGATCGCGGTCCGACCGTCCTCCGAGAGGCTGACGCCGGGCATCGGGGCGACGACCTCCGCGAGGCGCGGCTCCTCCTCGAGGGTGCGGGTCACCTCCGCGAGCACGTCCTGCCCCTCGCCCTCGGTGACCGGGCCGTCGGTGCTGTGCACGACGACCTGGATCGCGTGGCTGGCGTTGCCGCCGAAGTGGTCCTGGGCGAGCTCACGTACCGCGACCGACTCCGAGCCATCGGCCTGCCACCCGGCGCCGGAGAGGTTCTTCTCCACGGCGGGTGCGAATACCCCGAGGCCGACGACGATCAGGATCCAGGCCACGGTCACGAGGCGCCGATGGTTCGTCACCCAGATCCCCAGTCGGCCCAGCGGCCCTGTGTCGGTTGTCGTCGCGACGTGTACGTCGGCTGACTCGCGTGTCGTCTGCACAGTGGTTGAACCCTTCAGATCGGAACCCCCCAGGGGGATATGCGGGCCGACGTTAGCATAACCCCCCGGGGGGATGTAGAGTCGGCTGCGACGAAGGGAACGAAATGACTGACTTCACGCTCAGCGCCACCGTCGCGGCGCCGTACGACGACACCGTCGAGCGCGTCCGTGGCCTCTTGGCCGACGCCGGCTTCGGCGTGCTCACTGAGATCGACATGGCCGCCACGCTGCAGGCCAAGCTCGGCGTCGAGACCGAGCCGCGGATCATCCTCGGCGCCTGCCGGCCACAGCTGGCCCACCAGGCGCTCCTCGCAGATCCGCGGGTCGCGACCATGCTGCCCTGCAATGTGGTGGTGGCCGCCAGCGGCGATGGGGCGACGGTCGAGGTGTTCGACCCGGCGGTGATGACCGAGTTCAGTCCGGCCCTCGCCAACGTGGCGCGCGAGGCGCGCGAGCGGCTGTCGGGGATGATGAACGCTTTGACCGGTGAAATGGAGGGTTCCGATGCGGCTCGAACCTGAGGAGACCAAGGCGATCATCACTCGCCTCAAGCGGGCCAATGGACACCTCGCGTCGGTGATCCGGATGCTCGAGGAGGGCTCGGAGTGTGAAGACGCCCTTACGCAACTTGCGGCCGTCAACAAGGCCATCAGTCGAGGTGGCTACGCGCTGGTGGCCACCGGCCTGGAGAAGTGTCTGACCGAGGGCGGCCCGGACACCGTCGACACCAAGAAGATGGAGAAGCTCTTTCTCGCTCTGGCGTGACGCCGGACGAGCGCAAGGCCCGGCACTTCGCCGGGGCCCTGCGTCACGAGTCTCAGTTCGAGCTGTTGCACAGATCTGATCGAACTCGCTTGCACCCCATCTGCACCCCAACGAGAAGTGGCGGCTGACGCGCGGGGAGTTTCCGCAGGTCAGCCGCCACTTTCGACGACTCTGGAGAACGAGTTCGAGCTGTTCTCCTATATCTAGGTCTAGATGTCGTAGTACAGCTCGAACTCGTGCGGGTGCGGGCGCAGCTGGACCGGGGCGATCTCGTTGGCCCGCTTGTAGTCCACCCAGGTCTCGATGAGGTCGGGGGTGAACACGTTGCCGACGGTGAGGAAGTCGTGGTCGGCCTCCAGCGCGTCGAGCACGGCACCGAGCGAGGTCGGCACCTGGGCGATCTCGGCCATCTCGTCCGGCGGGAGCTCGTAGATGTCCTTGTCGATCGGCGCGGCCGGCTCGATCTTGTTCTGGATGCCGTCGAGGCCGGCGAGCATCAGGGCCGAGAAGGCGAGGTACGGGTTCGCCGACGGGTCGGGGAAGCGGGTCTCGATGCGCTTGGCCTTCGGGTTGGTGCCCGTGATCGGGATGCGGACCGAGGCGGAGCGGTTGCGCGAGGAGTAGACCAGCGAGATCGGGGCCTCGTAGCCCGGCACCAGGCGGTGGTAGGAGTTCACCGTCGGGTTGGTGAAGGCGAGCAGCGCCGGGGCGTGCTCGAGGATGCCGCCGATGTACCAGCGCGCGAGGTCCGAGAGGCCGCCGTAGCCGGTCTCGTCGTAGAAGAGCGGCTCCCCCCCCCTCCCCAGCGCTGCATAAGTTGTCCGTCCTTCCAGAGCGACTGGTGGACGTGCATGCCGGAGCCGTTGTCACCGAAGATCGGCTTCGGCATGAAGGTGACCGACTTGCCCTGCTCCCACGCGGTGTTCTTGATGAGGTACTTGAACTTCATCACGTCGTCCGCGGCGCGCAGCAGCGTGTCGAACTTGTAGTTGATCTCGGCCTGGCCGGCGGTGCCGACCTCGTGGTGGGCACGCTCGACCTGGAGGCCGCAGAGCTCGAGGTTCTTGACCATGTCGCCGCGGAGGTCGCTGTAGTGGTCGTACGGCTCGACGGGGAAGTAGCCACCCTTGAGCCGGGTCTTGTAGCCGCGGTTGTGCTCGTCGTTCTTGCCCGAGTTCCACCAGCCCTCGACGGAGTCGATGTGGTAGTAGCCCTCGTTGACGCCCGTGGAGTAGCGGACGTTGTCGAAGATGTAGAACTCGGCCTCGGGAGCGAAGAACGCCGTGTCCGCGATGCCGGTGCTGGAGAGGTACGCCAGCGCCTTCTTCGCGATGTTGCGCGGGTCGCGGGAGTACGCCTCGCCCGTGATCGGGTCGTGGATGAAGAAGTTGACGTTGAGCGTCTTCGCCTTGCGGAACGGGTCGACGTACGCCGTCGTCGGGTCCGGGAACAGCGACATGTCCGACTCGTTGATCGCCTGGAAGCCGCGGATCGAGGAGCCGTCGAAGCCGAGACCGTCGTCGAAGACGGACTGGTCGAAGGACGAGGCGGGCACGGTGAAGTGCTGCATCACGCCCGGCAGGTCGCAGAAGCGGACGTCGATCATCTCGACGCCCTCGTCCTTGATGAACTTGAGCAGCTCTTCGCTGTTGTTGAACATTCGTTCCTCCTTGGCTGCGCTCCGCGGCGAGCCATTCGGTCAGCCGGTGTCGGTTCTGGACCGGCGGCGCTCCGTCGCGTCGCTTCTCCTGCCCAGCAACCTACCGAACAGGCAGTTTCCCGACCGTCACTGAAATGTTTCTGCCGTGTAACAGATTCTCAAATGACCCGACGGCCACGCCAGCAGGGGGCGTGGCCGTCGGGCCGAGGCGGTGCAGGTGGTGCAGGGTCAGCGGATGTAGAGCATCTCCTGGTAGGTCGGCAGCGGCCACAGGTCGTCGGCCACCAGGCCCTCGAGCTCGTCGGCGGCCGCGCGGACGTCACACATGGCGGCGAGCACCACGTCGCGCAGGTACGCCGCCTCCGCGATGCCCTCGTGCTCGTGGGCGCCCTCGATGGCTGCGTCGAGCGCGTCGACGGCCGTGGTCAGGCGGGCCAGGGGAGCGGAGACCTTCTGCAGCGAGCCGAGGTCGGGCTCGACGCCGGCTGCCTTGAGGGCGGCCACGTTCTGGGCGAGCTCGGTCTGGTAGCGCAGCGCCGCCGGAAGCACGACGGTCCGCGCGATCTCGGAGGTCAGGTTGGCCTCGACGCCGACGGTCATCACGTACTGCTCGACGCCGACCTCGTAGCGCGACTCGAGCTCGGCGTCGTTGAAGACGCCGTACTTCGAGAAGAGCTCCTTCGACTCCGGGGTCAGCCACTCGGGGAGCGCGTCGACCGTCGTACGAAGGTTCTTCAGGCCACGCTGCTCTGCCTCGGCGTGCCACTCCTCGGAGTAGCCGTTGCCGTTGAAGATGACCGCGCCGTGCTCCTCGACGATCGTCTTGAGCAGGGCGGCGACGGCGTCGTTGAACTCCGCGCCGGCGGCCATCGCGGCCTCGATCTCGGTCGCGGCGAAGTCCAGCGCCTCGGCCATGATCGTGTTGATGATGACCATCGGGGAGGCGACGGTCTGGTTGGAGCCGGCGGCGCGGAACTCGAAGCGGTTGCCGGTGAAAGCGAACGGCGAGGTGCGGTTGCGGTCGCCGGCGTCGCGGGTGAGGTCGGGCAGGGTGTCGACGCCGACGGACAGCACGCCCTTCTGCATCGAGCTGGTGGCCTCGCCACCCTTGGCGATCTGGTCGAACACGTCGGCGAGCTGGTCGCCGAGGAAGATCGAGATGATGGCCGGGGGAGCCTCGTTGGCGCCCAGCCGGTGGTCGTTGCCGGCGGAGGCGACGGTGAGCCGCAGCAGGCCACCGTGCAGGTGGACGGCGCGGATGATCGCGGCGCAGAAGACCAGGAACTGCGCGTTGTCGTGCGGGTTGTCGCCCGGGTTGAGGAAGTTGCCCTGGTTGCCGTTGCCGAACGAGAAGTTCACGTGCTTGCCGGAGCCGTTGACGCCGGCGAACGGCTTCTCGTGGAAGAGGCACTCCATGCCGTGCTGCTTGGCGATCGAGCGGAAGGTGCTCATCAGCAGCTGCTGGTGGTCCGAGGCGAGATTGGCGCGCTCGAAGACCGGGGCGATCTCGAACTGGCCGGGCGCGACCTCGTTGTGGCGGGTCTTGGCCGGGATGCCGAGCTTGAGCAGCGCGCGCTCGGTGTCGTGCATGAACGCCAGCACGCGCTCGGGGATCGCGCCGAAGTAGTGGTCGTCGAACTCCTGGCCCTTCGGCGGCTTCGCGCCGAACAGGGTCCGGCCCGCGTTGAGCAGGTCGGGGCGGGAGTTCACGAACGCGCGGTCGACCAGGAAGTACTCCTGCTCCGGGCCGCAGTAGGACACCACGTTGTCGATGTCCTCGTGGCCGAAGAGAGCCAGCACCCGGCGCGCCTGCTCGGCCATCGCGGCCTGCGAGCGCAGCAGCGGGGTCTTGTGGTCGAGCGCCTCGCCGGTCATCGACACGAAGATGGTCGGGATGCACAGCGTGTTGCCGTTGGCGTTCTCGAGGATGTACGCCGGCGACTGGACGTCCCAGCCGGTGTAGCCGCGCGCCTCGAAGGTCGCCCGGATGCCACCGTTGGGGAAGGACGAGGCGTCGGGCTCGCCCTGGATCAGCGTCTTGCCGGAGAACTCCCAGATCGCCGTACCGTCGCCGACCGGCTCGAGGAAGGAGTCGTGCTTCTCGGCGGTGAGGCCGGTCAGCGGGTAGAACACGTGGGCGTAGTGGGTGACGCCGCGCTCCATCGCCCAGTCCTTCATCGCGGTGGCGACGAGGTCGGCGACGGCCGGGTCGAGCCGCTCACCCTTCTGGATCGTGGCCGCGACCGACTTGAAGACGGCCTTCGGGAGCCGCTTCTGCATGACTGCCAGCGAGAAGACGTTCTCGCCGAAGATCTCGCCCGTCTTCTCGGCGACGTCGAAGAAGGGGGCCGGGCCCTCGAAGGACTGCGCGTCCTTGATGGCACCCAGGCGGACGGGGTTGGCGGTCATCTCTGCTCCTCGCGTGGACGCGGCTCGGCGGCGTCACTGGTCGGTCGTCGTCCCGGACGCTACGGACGGGGCGGGTCCCTGCCGTGTCCCGAATGTTTCGGGGAGGTAACAGGTCTGCCGGGGAGCGTGGCGACCGTCACACCCGGCCCTCGCCTACGCTTGCCGCCGTGCCCTCGCCGACCTACCGGACGCCCGCGCCGACCTTCGAGACCGCTTCGTGGGGTCGCCGGATCCTCGCGCTGCTCGTCGACTGGCTGATCTGCACGCTTGCCGTGGTCGCGGTGGTCGGGCTCGAGGAGTACACGACGACCGGCTCCGTGGCCTCCGTCCTGGTGCTGCCCGTGTACGTCGTGGAGTCGGCCCTGCTGACCTGGCTGGCCGGCGGCTCGGTCGGCAAGCTGCTCACCGGCCTGTGCGTCGTCCCCGCCGACGGCCGGCTCCGCCGCCTCAACCCGGTCAAGGCCTTCGGCCGCCAGGTGCTGGTCGCCCTCGTCGTCCCGCCCCTGGTCTTCCGCTCCGACGGCCGCGGCCTGCACGACCTCTTCGCCGGCACCTCGACCGTCACCTTCGCCACCCTGCGCACCCTGGTGAAGTGATGTCCGGCTGCTCTCGTGCGGCAGGACGTCATACGAAGAGTGGGCTCTAGCCCACGGAACGCATGACGTCCCGCGGTCACGCGACCTGTCGGCCAGCGACACCGAGCGCGACGGCGATCTGTGCGAAGAACTCGTCGGGCTGGAGGCGGAGGCCGAGCAAGGGCAGCCGGAGCACGCGATCACCGTCGAGGACGAGCGCGTTCTGGCGCAGGGCGTCCCCGACGACGTTCTCGACCCAGCTGTGGTGGATGCCGTCGACCTCGACGACCAGGCCGTGCTCCGGCCAGTAGAGGTCGAGGTAGTAGCGCCCCCGCCGGTCCTTCCGGAGGACCTGTCGCTCTGGTGCCGGGAGACCGCGGCGCCGGAGCTCGCGGACGATGTCGAGCTCGCCCAGGGCACGGGCGCCGTCGAGGAGGTCGTTGACGACCGCGTGGAGGAGCGGCCGCCGCTGTCGCGCCGGATCCGCAGGGCCTCGGTCCCGATCTGGTCGGGCGTCGCCAGGCCCTGCTGGACGGCGAGCGTCAGCAGGTAGGCCGCCTGCCTGTCGCTGCGTGCCCAGAGCGCTCCTCGGACCGCCGCCACCGCGGCCCGGGTGCGCGGGATGCCGCCCGAGGCGAGGTCGGCGACCGACCAGCGGCGGGTCTGCCGGATGTCGTAGCCGGTCGTCCGTCGCACGCGGGCTCCGCGCGGCACGGACACGCGGATCCGGTCCAGCTCGAATCGCTTCAGGCCGGCAGCGACGAGGGACGTTGCTCCGTCGAGCTGCGCGCGCGGACCACCCTGGAGGACGGCAGCCCAGAGGTGCCCCTGCAACGACAACGGGCCGGTGTGGACCGCGACCGCCTGGTCGCCGATCGGCTGCCAGCGCTCTGCCCGCACGTGCGCCCTGACCTCCCAGCGCGTGACGCCGAGCTCGTACAGCTGACGACGTGACAGCACGCCTCCCTGCTCCTGGGCGAGGCCGGCGATCCAGTGGCTGCGAGGGTCGGAGGCGTCGGCCAGGCGGCGACGCGCTTTGCTGGGCGTGGTCATCGCCTGAGGATCACGCGTGAGGGTGACGACGGAGCCGTGCCGGAGTGTGACCTGTGGACAGCCGTGCCGCGTTTCGGTGCCTGTGGATCACAACTGGCCGGGTCGGAGCGGGCCGACCTGCGGACGTCATTCGTTCCGAGGGCTACAGCCCACCCTTCGCATGACGTCTCGCCTACCAGCCGTTTCGGTCAGTAGCTGACGAGCTTGGGTTCGGCCTCGATGGCGCGGAGCGGTTGGCCGGTGCCGTCGATGGTGACGGTGCCGGGGATCTGGCGCCASGGGCCGTTGCCGACACGGAAGCGGCCGGTGTAGGTGGTGGCCAGTGTGGGGCGGTAGGTGCCGGTGCGCAGGTAGTTGTGGGTGATGGTGAGGCGGGGGTACGGCGCGCCGGGGTCGGTGGTGGTGAGTGAYTGCCCGTCGCCGAAGGTCCAGGTGTAGCGGCTGGGGGTGGCCTCGAGGGTGACCTGGCGGCCGAGGAGCCTGACGGTGCGGGTGATCGGCTCGATGGTCGTCGTGTAGAAGTTCGTGTCGAAGTTGACCAGGGTCAGGCCGTCGGGCGGCTGGACCACCATCTCGCCGGCGGGGAGCTTCAGCTCGGCGAAGGCGCGGCGGATCATACCCACGGTCAGCGTCGCAGTTTCCGGTTCGTCGTCTTCTTGACAGAAGGAGGCATCAGCCGGCGCGCCCTCCTCGATCAGCTCCTCCGCGCCAGCGCAGGCTTGCGAACCGAGGATGATGTGCGGTCCGGAGTAGGTCGGCGACGGAGCGTCTCCCGAATCGGCGTTCCGTCCGCTGTCCGAGCTGTGCTCGACCTGATCGACCCAGATTGTGTTGTCGCCTGTGCCGCCTCGAGTGTCGTCGTCGGCGCGAGCTGGAGCAGTCAAGGCTGCAGCCAGGACGAAGATGAGAAACGCCAAACGAGTCACAGCACCTCCATGACATCGAGTCGCCAGCCGGCGCTGTCGCGCCACAGGAGGTAAAGATCGAATCTATCTGTGCCAGCGTCCCTGACGTCTTCGCTGCCGTCCGGGGCAACGATGGTCTGGCCCGAGTGAGTGGCTGACACGATTCCGTGGAACCCAAGTGCGTCGCCAGACGAGGTGGACAGCCGGTTGAGTTTCTCCAGATCGATCTTGTGCTCGCCCCCGAGCACCTTGCCGCCACTGCGGTAGTGCTCTCGAATGCCCTTGATTCCGGACTGGCAGCCGGCGCAGTTTGGTCCCGACACCCGCTTCAGCGCCTTCACGTCCCCGGTGACCTGCGCGTAGTTGATCAGGTCCCAGTAGTAGGAGATGAACGCCCGCGCGCCGGCCTTGGTTGCCTTGGTCGCCGCGTCGGGCAGGGCGGGCTCCTCGGGAGTCTCCGGGGTGGGGGAGGCGGTGGGCGAGCGGCTCTCGGTCGGCGTCGACGAGGTCTCGGTTGGGCTGGTGCTCTCGTCCGAGCATCCGGAGAGCGCGGCCAGCGCGAGGGCGGTCGCGGCCAGGGTGCGGAGCGGACGCATGGGGCCTCCGGGGTCAGTAGCTGACCAGCTTGGGCTCGGCCTCGATGGCGCGGAGCGGTTGGCCGG